>JAGVZK010000014.1 GCA_018302685.1 Candidatus Woesearchaeota archaeon
CGTATAACAGTACATATACGCATTCATGCGTATTCTGTGTTAATGAACGGGGAAACCCTTATTTTTGGAGCCTCGCAATCAGGTGTTTTTTCATTATTAAAATCCAAACCATCTAATGGACTTTTAACATTGATTATTCTCATTCTGGCTATGTGAAGGTATATAAGCGTTGTTTGCGGACTGTTATGGCCTAACAAGGACTGGACAGACATAAGATCATAGCCGTTCTCTATCAAATGTGTTGCGTAGCTGTGTCTTAATGCATGAGGATGAACATTCTTTTTTATTTTTGCTTTTTTTGCGGCTTTTTTCACTATTTCCTGCACGGTTCTAGCGCTTAAATGGCCGTTATGCCCTGGGAACAGCCAAGACTTTTGGACCAAACTGTTTTCTTCAATATAATTCAGCAATTCTTTTTTTAGGCAGTCCGCAATTATAAACATTCTATCTTTGTTTCCCTTGCCTTTTCTTACCCATGCAAAGTTACTTTCAAATTCAATGTTTTCCGGCTTTAAACTGATAAGCTCTGAAACCCTCAAACCTGCACCATACATAAGTTTTATGAGCAATTTGTGATTTTTGTTGCCAATGCAGTTTACTAATGATATTATTTCATGCTTTGCCAAGACAACAGGTATTTTTTTGGGGACTTTTGAATATTTGATTTTAATCATGAAATTTTTATTCAAAATCTGCCTGACCAGAAATCCAATGGCATTAAGATGGACGTTTATTGTATTCCCTGAGGATCCTCTATTCACAAGATTGTCAAGATATCCTCGAACATCCTCTTTTGATATTTTCCTCTGCTCCACATGGCAGAAATTTAGAAAATTTTTTACGCAGCCAATATAAGTTTTAACTGTCCTATAGCTGTAATTTCTCCTTAGCATTTCCTTTTCCATTGAGAATATTACATCCATTGTATCACCTTCTTGGTACTAAGATATAAGTACTAAACATATATAAATATTTCGGTGATGAAATATATGTGAAAAACATATCCCCGTTCAAAAAAGAGGATGCCAT
This sequence comes from Candidatus Woesearchaeota archaeon, assembly GCA_018302685.1. GTDB lineage: Archaea > Nanobdellota > Nanobdellia > SCGC-AAA011-G17 > GW2011-AR20 > JAGVZK01. Next base: position 1,030 of record JAGVZK010000014.1, read on the forward strand.
TAGGGGAAGCCTGCTTGCCTTTCTGAAGAAAAATCCAAAGGGGTTGACAACAACACAGATACAGAAGGAGACAAAAATATCAAGGAAAACTCTGGAAAAGCATCTTCAGCTTCTTGTTTATGAGAATGAGATATATATGAAGCAGTTTGGGCCTACAAGGGTGTATTACCCAAACCACAGAATCCATTACATTGATTTTGAAAAGATTGCTTTCAATAACAGGACCTACTGGTTTGATGTTATGGAAAATGAATTTGGAAAATTCCTAGTGATTCAAGAGAAGAGAAAAAGCAATGATAAGTTTGTAACAAAAGGGTCAATTTTGGTCCCATTGGAAAGAATAAAGAAGTTCACAGATAGCCTTGATAGAATATCTAAAAGCAGCAGATTAAGAAAATTCATCCTGTCTTAATAATTAGATAAACTTTTAAAATCCCGATTTCTTATTATACCTATGAAAAGAGAGGAGGAGAATATTCTGTGGTTCTCAGATTTGAGCAAGGATTCTATTCCGGAGGTCGGAGGCAAGGGTGCAAACCTCGGAGAGATGTTCAACATCAAGCTTCCTATTCCAAACGGATTCTGCGTCACCGTTTCCGCCTATCAGACTTTTCTTGATGCTACTGGAATAAAAAGCAGAATTTCAAACCTGCTGAAAAATCTAGATGTTGAAAACACTGATTCGCTCAATGAGGTTTCATACAAGATAAGAGAGCTTATTGTCAAGTCAAGTATGCCAAAGAATATTGAAAAGGAAATCATTGAAAACTACGGCAATCTTGACGTCAATCCTTCGCTGTTAAAGTCTGGGGGTGCACTTGACTTCATCAAATCTGGGAGGGGAAATGCATTTGTCGCTGTGAGAAGCTCTGCCACTGCGGAGGACCTTCTTGAGGCCTCATTTGCTGGGCAGCAGGCAACTTTCCTGAATGTGATAGGCAACAAGGCACTGATAGAGGCTGTTAAGAACTGCTGGGCCTCCCTTTTCACATCGAGAGCAATCTATTACCGGGAAAACAATAATTTTGACCACATGAAAGTCTACATCTCGGTTGTAATACACAAGATGGTAAATGGAGATGTCTCCGGAGTGATGTTCACTGCAAATCCCTCCACGAACAATGAAAATGAGATTATGATTGAAGGGTCATATGGCGTCGGAGAGACAATAGTCTCCGGGCAGGTCAATCCCGACAATTTTATTCTGGACAAGGAAAGCCTTGCAGTCAAGGAAAGAAAAATAAAGCACAAGGAGCTCATGATAAATTATGACGAGAACCTGAATAAGAATGTCAGGAGAAAAGTCCCTGAAAATATGGCTGATGTCTCCTGCCTAACAAATGAGGACGTCAGGAGTCTGGCACAGTACGGAAAAAAGATAGAGGAGCACTACGGCAAGCCTATGGACATTGAATGGGGGATTGAGAGGAACAAACTGTACATACTGCAGGCAAGGCCAATCACAACACTGAAGAAGAGATCTGAAAGCCATGAAAAAATAAAAGGCGAGGCTGTTCTGGAAGGGCTTAATGCTTCTCCAGGCGTCGGCTCAGGGAAAGTCAAGATTGTCAGAGATGCGAGCGAATTAAATAAAGTTGAAAGTGGGGACATATTGGTCACCAAAATGACAGACCCCGACTTCGTTGTTGCAATGAAAAAAGCTGTCGGAATAGTGACTGATGAAGGAGGATCGACGAGTCACGCCGCGATTGTATCAAGGGAATTGGGAATACCTGCCGTCGTTGGAACTGAGAGAGCAACTCTGATTTTAAAAGACGGCGATGAAGTCACTGTTGACGGCTCAAACGGAAAAGTATACCGCGGCCTTAATCAGATTAAGGAAGAAAAAAAGATAGAGTGGGACGGGAAGAAACTGAATACGAAAACCAAGATATACATGAATCTTGGAGAGCCCGAGATTGTTGATAAATACAAAGACCTTCCATTTGATGGAATTGGGCTGATGAGGCTGGAATTTTTAATCACAAGCTACATTGGGGAGCATCCGCTATATCTGATCAAAAATGGGAAAGAGCATGAATACGTCAACAAGCTTGCTGAAGGAATTTCAAAAGTCGCCAAGGCAATCTATCCAAGACCCCTGATTGTCAGGTTTTCTGATTTTAAAACAAATGAGTATAAAAACCTTGAAGGCGGAGAAGAGTATGAGCGCGAGGAGGAAAATCCAATGATGGGATTCAGAGGGGTGTCAAGGTATGTCTCCCCAGATTTCGTTGAAGCTTTCAAACTGGAATTGAAGGCCATCAAAAAGGTTAGGGAGAATTTTGACAACGTCCACGTCATGCTCCCATTTGTGAGGAATTCCAGCGAGGTGAGGAAGGCTCTTGGAATAATGAGCTCGGAAGGGCTGATAAGAAGAGATGACTTCAAGATTTACCTGATGGCGGAAGTTCCTTCAATTGCATTGATACCTGAGGACTTTGTTGAATTGGATATTGATGGGGTTAGCATAGGAAGCAATGACTTAACGGAACTTGTCTTGGGTGTTGATCGCGATAATGAAAAATTAGGAAAAATGGGCTATTTTGACGAGAGAAATAAAGCTGTATTGAAAGCAATGGAGAATATTCTAAAAGCGTTCAAAGGAAGAGGGAAATATGTTGGTATATGCGGGCAGGCTCCTTCCAATTACCCAGACATAGTCAAGTTTTTAGTTAAAAATAACATTGATTCAATTTCGGTCAATCCCGACAGGGTTGTTGAAACGATGGAGCTTGTCAACGAGTTGGAGAAAAATTAATCGTCATATCGCAAATGGTCGTCATCTTGTGTTTCCAACCCGTTATATTTGGATTCGATATCATTACAAGGATAAGGATGCCCCATTAACAACATATTCCACTCAAATTTAACTAATTCACGCCCACAGGCTCCTTTTGAGAATTCTATAGACAATATCTTATCAACCAAGTTCATTTCTCCTTTTATTGGTAAATCCAAATAATTTTCGAGTTCATAAATTCCTGTTATTGATTCATCATCGAAACTAATAGAAATTTCTTTTACTCCTTTATCTCTAGTGTAAAATAAAAGATGGTAAAGTCCTTCCCGCATAAAAGGTAAACTAACTTCATTTTGTGAAGGCAATGCCAAAATTTCTTTGTCTTCGTGCATAATTGTGAATAATAGATTTGAGAAATCCACACCACATCCATATTCTAAACCTGGGATAACGAGTTGAACTGCCATGGTTATTATAGTGCTAAGACACTTTATAAAATTTTCTATATTTTCACTTTAGAGTAATTAAACAATCGAAAGGTTTATATATAAGTATGACTACCACAAAGTAACAATAAATATTAAGAAGGGGGTAAAAATAAAATGAATGAAAATAAACTAAAACTTGAAGATATGCTGATGAATATAGGAGGTTTAAATTCAGTATTAACAAGATTGAATAATGCTGAAAAGCAAGGGGATCGTGTTAAATTGTATCAATCAGCTTATCAATTAATAGATCCATCAAATCCTGATGTTCTCACTGAATTAACTAGGAATCCTGAATCTGCTATAATTCAAGTTGAAATGGTTATAGGTAAAAGGGCTGGAGATATTAATAACAGTTATCAAGAAAATAAAGAAAATATAATCGATGATGTTGAAAAAAGAATAAATGAGTCTCTAAAAGAAACTAAAGGCGATGGAGCTAAAGCTTCACAATTAATGTTACAGTACTTAAACGATGTATTTGAAGATATTAATATATCTCAAGATGAAGCAAATATGATAGCAAGGAAAAACTTGATGGAGTTAGGAATGCATCCTTTTGAGACTATGGGTTCACCTGCAAAATATAAAGATTTAAGATTAAGAAATGCTGTGGCAGGGTACTTAAAACCCATAAAAGAAGGAGAACAAATTACAGGATACACAGTTAACAAATATGAATTAGCAAAGACTATGGAAGATGTAATACATGGTGCAACCATATATAAAAATTCAAGAGTTATAGAAAAAAACATGGAAAAAGCTAAAGAAGCAGCAAAATCTAATGAGAGAAAATAAACTTTTTTCTTTTTTTATTCTAATTTTCTCACAATTCTCGCCATTTCACCGACGAAAGAATCAACTCTCTTGTGGTAATCATCCAATTTTCTCGATGGAACATTAACAGGGCCCTTGTTTGACTCGTGAATCAGGCCGTAAATCTCCCGGTACAAATCAACATGCCTTCTGCTCAGCATTTTTTTCTTCACAAAGTACTCATTCAGCATTTCGGGAATATGCTCCGGCGAGGGGGCAACCTGATTGGCTATCATCAGGGCTGCGTGGGATGAATCAACCATTGCCCAATAGAGGGAATCCAGAGCTAAAAACAAGCCGTACTTTGCCCTCTGCAAATGATAAGGAGCCCTCCTCAACGCATTGTATATAGCCTCAGGCGATGGCTTTATCAGTCCCCTTCCAAGAAGCATTTTAAGCGGCTCAAAGAAGCCTCCGAAGTCAATGAGGGACTTTCCATACCTCACGATATTTATCGCGACGGGCTCCCCGTTCTTGAACTCCTGCCAAAAGGTAGTCAATGTAACAGTGTTTATGTGCAATCTGTCCTTGTTGGGGTTTTTTGAGATTATCTTTGTCAATTCTTCACGGTACCATGCAATCAATTCCTCGTCCCACTGAATTGTTGCATCATCTATGAAAATTATTATATCAATATCGTTAGGATTCTTCTTGTTCTTTGCAGCGGAGCCGAATATCACGATCGATTTTATTATCTGCTGAAATTTCTTGTAAGCAGAAGTTGCAAAATCATATGCTATCGAATAATCCTTTTCCAGACTTATCACCTCTATTGTAAAATATATCTTTGGGCATTTATTAATGTTTTTATTCCATCGGATTGCCTGAAAATCTCGAGCCTTCCCTCTGCTGGGCCTGCCCTCCAAGCTCAGTTGGAAGATTGGAAAATCCCGCTCCATAGGTTTCAAAGTGCTTTTGGGGGAACTGGATTCCATAGCCCATACTGTACTCCGCCTGCTGCTGTGATACCTCGCTCCAGTACGGCATTGCCTTGTGAGTGTACAGAGGGGAATCAAAGTATTCCAGAGTCTGAGGGTGCGGAGAAGTCTTGAACTGCGCCACAAATCCTCCAGCCTCGACAATGTGAGCTAATTTCCCGTATTCTTTCTCCCCAAGCTTCTTCTTTATTTCCTGTATCTGCTCTTTAATATTCACGCTTCCCATTCCCGGAGGGAGATGAGTGTCATTAAATCCAAAATTATCTGTTATATGAACATGCTTGACAACAGGCGCAATCTGCCTTGCCTCTTCCGCAATCTGCTTGTCAGAATAGCCGAATTTCTTCAGCTGTGATATATGACCAACATCCCAAGTGGCCCCAATAAGCTTCTCTGCAATCTTTCCCGCTTCTGATCTTGATAAATTCTTCTCCTTTACCAATTTATCCGAGAACTGCTTTCGTGATTCCAGAACTGCATCCCTTAAAGTATCCCCCTTTCCCAAAGTCCAGTCTGGCATAACATTTTCAACCGAGATTATTGGTGCGTCCTTGCCATATTTTTTATATGCATACAGTGCTGAATCAGAGACTGTCTGCGACAGCTTCTCCTTTGCAAATTCATCGGTTGTAATGAACCTCTCCGGAGTTGGCATTGACTGTATAATATTAAGAAAATCCTGCCTTCTCTTCTGTTCGGTTCCAGGCTTGTGAAGATCTTCTATGAACCTCTTTCCATATTTTTTCTCAAGCTGCTTTCCCATTTTTTCTCTTATTTCTTCCCTGCTATTATCTCTGTATTTTTCAAAGAGCTCTTTCTGGTCCCTACTGAATTCCATTTCTTTTTTTGAAAAATCAATCAAATCACCAAATTTTTTTCTATACTCTCTCTCAAATGCATCTTTCTCCTTTTCTGGAGCATATTTTGAAAACTTATCGTGCAGATCCTGCAATTGGCTGTCCATATGGGTGTTAAGCTCATCAATGTGGCCCAGCATTACAGCCTCCTCTTTCTTAAGAGTATCCAGTTTAATTAGTTCATCATTAGTGAGAACTTTTTTTTCGTATCCGGATTCAAGGGGGCTTATCTGAGCATCAATCCTCTGCAGCCTGTCATTAATCTCGGCTTTCTCTTTTTCATAATTAAACAGCTGCAATTTTTCCTGATCCCACTGGCTCTTGTTCAGCATATTTCTTCTGTCTTCAGGAGTCCATATTTTTGTCCCGCCAAAATATTCTTTCTCCTCGTATTCAAGCGGAGCTATTTGATGCCTTGGGTCAGCCCTGTCAAGAACAAATATTTTTTTCTTACCCTCGGGAGGATATCCTTTTTCATCCCCTAGATTTTTTTCTGCCTGCCATTCATAGGCTGGAACGCCTCCGGAAGAATGGACATTTAAAATTGTGTTGTTTCCCAAATCAGCTGCCTTATCAATTCCAGACCTTAGCTGATACTCTGCCTGCATTCTTGACCTTTCAGACCATCCTTCCCTCGCAAACCCTGCAAGATCAATCTGAGCTGGAAAATGAAGAGAGGCTTTTGCATTCGTCAGCTTCCCCAATCTTTTAACTTCTGCAAAATGCTGCTTCGGGATTGATTCAAAAACATTGGGATCTACAAGGCTCAGCTCAACATTCTTGAGGCCAGCATTCAACCTTGAAGTCGCCTCCTGCAGCTGGTTTGCCGTCTGTGGAGATGTTGGAGCTCCGAGCATTCCCTGATTCACATAAAATTCCTTATCATTGCTCGTGCTGTACTTGTTTGTGAAATATTCCATCTTCAAAATTTTGGCTTTTTCCTCTCCTTTTCATGAAGCTCCTCAGAGAGGGACGAATAAGGCACCGACTGCTTCTGGGACTCATAATGAAACTGATTTGAAATTAAACCGACCTCCTGATGAATTCTCTCTTCTGATGCGCTCGGCATATATTTTCTAACCCTTTCCTCTATTAAATGCTTTTGCTCATCAGTGGCAGGGAACCTTTCGTCAAAAGACAGGTTTTCCTCCTTTAACGAGGTCAAAATCTTACCACTCAAGGGATCATAGTCCATTCTGTGGGGCGCATAGGTTACATCAGAGTGAGAAACTCCATATTTTATTTCTTCTTTTCTTTCTTCCCTTCTCCTTGAGGGCATTGAAACAACCTGCCTTTCGAGATTTTCCCGCCTCGGCTCTTCAATCCTTATATCTTCATTTGACCACTGCTCTTTTGACAGGGCTGACTTGGCCTCGAGCTCAAGAACTTTCTCGTAGCTTCTTATCAAGAATTTTATCTCATTCTTCAGCTCCTTGTCTTCAACGCTCCCAAGCAAATCTTTGAGATATCCTATCCTCTCTATATTGCCCTTTAGATTATCCAGAACTTTTTGAATTTCCTTCAACGTCACCATGTTGGCATTCCATGGGCTTTTTTGTAAATATCATAAAGCACATAAGCACTTGTCTCTGCCTGCAATATAGCTGACTTTCTCACCTTTTTTTCCGGGGCTGAAAATGTCATCTGCTTTGAGCTAAACATTCCCAACATGGACGCCAGAGGATCCAATGCCTGCCTGAATCCCTTGAAGATATTTCCGAAGGATCCCCTCATGGCCTCATTCTTTCTCTTTTTCAGCTTCAATTCCTCGGAGTCAATCTGGCCCTGAATTTTCTGCGATGGAGATTTTTCGTACATCTCCTTAAGCAGGCTTATTTTCTCCCCACCCTCCAATTTTTTTAATTTTTCCTCGTCAGTCATTAGATACTTCTCAATATCCTCATGCATGGCCCTGAGCGAGGCATCTGTCATTTCGTCTATCATTTCCATGTCTTCCCTTTCCTTCAATTCATAGATTTCCTTTATCTCCGACTCAGCAAGAGCGTAAGGCTTTATTATTATGTCAGTCCTTCCTGAATGAACATAGTGGGATCCTCCCTGCCCCTGATAGACCCTTGGAAGCGTCCTGAATATAATTTCAACCTCAATGCATGAGAAAAACTTATCCTTGAAATTTATGAACCGATAATTTGAGTTCACCTCTTCCGGCTTAACTTCCTTCTTTGCAAAAAGCGTAAGATGCATCTCCATGTTTGAGAAGGCATTGACCAAGTTCGGGGACGGCAATCCCGACGGTGTTTTGAACTCGGACATTCCAAGCTTCTTTGCCGATATGAGATAAGGCTTCACCCATGCAGTATAATACTTCAGTGAGGCAACTTGGGATTTCAGATACGCCCTCTCTATGTCATACCTCTTCTTCAGCTCTTTTTCCGAATTCTTCTCCCATTCAATATACTCTGCAATTCTTGCCTTTACGATCCTCTTCACTCTTTCATTGAGGTCAAGCTTGTCCGCATCCTTCTCGTCCTTTGAAACAAGAAATGCGTCTCTCAGCGTCACGAACTCAAGCTGCTGGGCCATTGCATTGATTGCCCCCCTTCCTTTTTTTATGTCAACCTGATCCATCCATATCTGCTTCAGCGCTAGTTTTCCCCCTTCTTTTTTTGAGGGATTTCCGGAGTGGAGGTCATTGTAGTGGGCGAGCCTTATGTCAAACTCCTTTAGATCATAGATGAGGTTTATTATTGACCTCACGACCGTGTTTACAGTCGCCATTATTTTCATTGCCCTGTCTTCCATTACAGACCTTCTTGTGCCCATCTCTCCAAAGTAGCCTGATGACACTGTGGCATCGTATTCATCCTTGTACTTTATGACCTCATCAAACCCAAGGCCTGATGGCTTTGAATCCTTGAGAAAGTCCAGTATCCAAAAATATATTGGCTCCAAGCCCTCCATCATTGAATCATACATGAGCCTGTACTCAATCTTGGAAGAACCTGCCTTTTTTATTTCGCTTATCTTCTTAGAACTTTCTGATTCTGACATCGGTAATATTAAATATCTGAAGTTTTAAAGGTTTTCTATGTGGCTACTCATTTTGCTGCTGATTGGACTGGATCAGATAACAAAATACATGTTTGGATTTGTCTTCAATACTGGGGGGGCTTTTGGGATACTTAAAGGATTCAATGTTTTTTTTGTCATAATCAACATCATCATTCTTGGGGTATGCGTTTATTATTATAGATTGAAGAAATACAGGATTGCCATTTTATTCCTGATTTCCGGAATTGCCGGGAACTTGATTGACAGGATTTATTTTGGGCATGTGAGGGATTTCATTGATGTTGGATTCTTTCCAGTCTTCAACATGGCGGACAGCCTCAACGTAATTGGAATAACCATGCTGATTATCCTGCTCTGGAGGAAGTAAAATACTAATTTTATTTTGGTGTGCACACTTCACTGAATTGATATTTGGCAATAAAATGAAATATCTTGAGGCTAAAACTGAAATTATGCATAAATCTGACATTTAGAAAATCTTTAAAATGGGCCAGTTTAACATATTCCATGCAAGTCGGAATTATAGGAAAGCCCAGTTCAGGAAAATCAACTTTTTTCAAGGCGGGCACACTGGCAGAGGTTGAGATAGCAAGTTACCCATTTACAACAATCAAGCCGAACGAAGGGATAAGCTTTGTGTCTGTTGACTGCGTTGACAAGGAATTCAACAGGCAGTGCAATCCGAGGGAGGGCTTCTGCATAAATCACAAGAGGTTCATTCCCGTCCAGATGATTGACGTTGCCGGATTGGTCAGGGGGGCGTATGAAGGAAAAGGAAGGGGAAACCAGTTTCTCGACAATTTGAGGCAGGCCGATGGGTTCATTCATGTCATTGATGTTTCGGGAGGCACGGATGAAAATGGAAATCAAGTGGAGCCGTTGAGCCATGACCCCTCAGATGACATTGAATTTATGGATTACGAGCTTGATATGTGGCACTATCAGATTCTGAAAAAAGGGTGGGACAGGTTCATCAAGCAGATTCAGGTTGAAAATCTGGACATAAAAAGAGCAATAGCAAAGCAGCTGTCCGGGCTGAAAGTCAATGAGGACGATGTTGAGGGCTGCATAAAAAAATTGAAGTTAAGCCACAAGCCCTCAGAGTGGGCAGACAAAGAGCTAAAGGATCTGGCGAGCGAATTGAGAAAGCTGAAGCCAATGATAATCGCCGCCAATAAGCTTGATGTGGAAGGATCCCTCTTCAATCTTGACAGGCTGAAAAAGAGATTTCCAGACTATAAAATAATAGGATGCAGCGCTGAGATTGAGCTGGCATTGAGGGAGGCTGCGAAAAAAAGGCTGATTGAGTATATCCCCGGAGAGCCTGACTTTAAAATCGTCGGAGAACTAGGTGAAAAGCAAGAAAAAGGCCTTGAGTTCGTGAAAAATTACCTAAAGAGGTATAACAAGACCGGCATTCAGGAAATTCTCAATGAGATAGTGTTTAACATGCTTGATTACATTGTGGTATATCCTGGGGGGGTCAACAAGCTTGAGGATAAAAACGGGAATGTCCTTCCAGACTGCTTTTTAATGAAGAACGGCTCGACTGCACTAGACTTTGCATACAAGCTGCATTCAGATTTCGGCGACAATTTCATCAAGGCGATGGATGTCAAGAACAAGAGGCCCGTCGGGAAGGATTATATATTGAAGAACAAAGATGTGGTTGAAATAATGTACAAAAAGTAAACTTTTATATATAAGAAAATTTTCTTAAAAGGATGGAACTGATTCTGAACAAGAAGCCAAAAAACCCAACTATAATAGAAGGATTTCCGGGCGTTGGATTCATAGGCTCCATCACGACCGAGTTCTTAATTGAGCATCTTGATGCGGAGATGATAGGGAAGATAAGGGCAAAGGAGCAGATGCCCATCATTGCAGTCCACAATTCGAAGATAATTGATCCGTTCGGCATATTTTACAGCAAGAAGCACAATCTCATCATACTTAGGGCAATAGCGCCCGTTACAAAAATAGAGTGGGACATCACCGATGCCGTTGAAAAGCTATCAAAGCAGCTTCAGGCCAAGGAAGTGATAAGCATTGAAGGGATAGCGTCGGTGAGCGATGATCCCCAAGTCTATTATTACAGCAAGAAGAATTCAACGAAGTTCAACAAGCTGAATATTGAAGGCCTGAAGGAAGGAATCATAATGGGAGTGACTGCTTCCCTGCTATTGAATGACAGCCTTCCGAGCTCATGCATATTTGTTGAAACACATTCGGAGCTTCCCGATTCAAGGGGGGCAGCCAAGATAATTCAGGCTCTTGATGGGTACCTCGGGCTTAAGGTCAATCCAAGCCCATTGATTAAAAAAGCTGAAGAGCTTGAGTCAAAGCTTAGAATAATGATGCAGCAGAGCAGAGTCACGGAAGAGCAGGCAAGCAAGAAGCAGCTTGATTATTTAGGATAGTTCTTGATAATGAGAAAGAATTTGTATAAATCAATAATCGTATTATCCCTGATAGGGCTTGCGATATCATCCTATCTTGCGTATTCAAGCTACTCATACCAAGGAATTGTCTGCGGGATAAATGAGAAAGGCAGCTGCAATGTTGTTCTAAACGGCCCTTATTCGAAGCTGATATTAAACATTCCTAACTCATTCATTGGCGCCATTGGATTTCTGGCGCTTTTGATTTTGGGCTATCTTGGAATCAAAGGGAAGAAATCAGCAAGGCTCATAATTCCATTATCATTCGTTTCACTCTTATTCATCCTCTATCTGGCATATCTTGTTTTCTTTGTTTTAAGGTCATTCTGCATATGGTGCTTCACGGTCTGGGTCCTGACTGCAGTGATATTCATATGCTCAATGTTTTTGACGAGAAAAATCAAGTGAGGACTTATCAACCTATTTGATGAGTTCATTCGCGCTTAAGAATTCAATCTCTTCCCTTGTGGCCTTTAAATTTTTCAAAATCAAAGCTTTTGATGGCATACTTTTGTAGTTGAACTTAAATGTTATAAATTTAACTATAGTTATTTTTGGTGTGCTCACACCAGACATATGTCCTGTGTGAGCACATCCTACGACTAAGAGAAAGGTTTTTATCTGATACTCTTTTCTTTTTTCTGAAAGGTTGCGGTTGTTCCATAAGCATTACCTATGTACCTATTAGTAATATACTATTAAGTATTTAAACCTTTTGGTTAGTAAGATAGTAAAACTTATATACTAAAGAGAATATAACTATTCAATATGGGAAAGATTAAATTAGAAGGCTATGTTTGCGAAAGATGCGGACATAAATGGGTTCCTCGAGAAACAACAACCGAAGAGCCAAAAGTCTGCCCTAAATGCAAAAGCCCTTATTGGAATACGCCGAGAAAGAGTGAGAGGAAGCAGTGATTTAAAATGTCAAATAACGGTGCTAATTTAGGTTTTGAACAAAAATTATGGTCTTCTGCTGATAAGTTAAGAAGCAATATGGATGCAGCTGAATATAAGCACGTTGTTTTAGGTTTGATATTCCTAAAATATATCTCAGATGCTTTTACTGAAGTTTATGAAAAACTGAAAAAAGAGAAGGATTCAGATCCAGAAGATGTTGATGAGTATGTTTCTCGGAGAATTTTCTTTGTTCCAAAAG
>JAGVZK010000015.1 GCA_018302685.1 Candidatus Woesearchaeota archaeon
TATGCATGTAATAAAAAGAAATCGGGAATTTTTAAGTTTATTGTTTAAGTCTTAATACAAATTTAAGCCAATTCCATTAAGATAATCTTCAATCTTTTCCATGCTTTTAACTCCAACTCTAGGTAATTCCTTTAAATACCTCTTAGAATATTTTAAAAGATCCCCCACTGTAATTATTCCTACCCATCTAAGGGACTCCTCAGGGGATCTATTGAGACCAATAATACCAATAGGTGAGTTCAACTCAGGGTTATGTTCCCCAAATCTTAATTCTAAAAAATTAGGGTCATCATCTGTTCGAAGTTTTTCAATCAACTCTTTCAAAGTTCTTTCCAATACATCTTTATTTTTTTCCCCAAAGGAGCAATCCCCAGATTCAGTAATATTCCAAGCAGTAAAATTTCCCTGATCCCCTCCAGAGGGGCCAGAACCATTAAAAGTGGCTCTAATAGCATAATTGATACGACGTTTGATATGATCTGGCATTTTTTACAACACTTTCCAGCTCATATTAAATAGGCTTTCCATTGAACCGACGAAGTAAGGGCTTTTCACCCATATTCCTGAGTCATAGCTTTCATGGGTTTTCTCGTCATCAGTCACCATAAACATTAGTTCCTTTCCGTCAACCAAAACAAATCTTGAATTGATGTCGCTTGGCTTTACTTTTATTGGCGTATTCTTAATTAAGCTTTTGTCAAACTTTGGCGTGATAACTTTGACGCTGACATCCTTCAGGTTTTTCATTAGAGGGACAAGAACATCCATCTTCCTTGCAAAGCCTTTTTCAGTTGTGCTTATCAGGATGCTCTTCTTTGCATTCCTAAACATTGCTTCAATCTGGTTGTTCAGGTTGTTTCTTCCTTTCATGATCCCGCTAAGATTTGAAGGGTCCACATTGTCAATTCCATTGGTGTACAACCCTTCCAGGTCTTTGTAAGTGGATGTGCCTGAAAGTTTATTCAAATTTTTGATTCTTTCATCTGTTCTTGTCTGAACGTTTCTTTTAACTCTTTCAAGAACTTCTTTTGGCTCGACAGCAATGTATTTTATCGGCTTGCCCAATTTCATTATGATGAATCCCTTTTTTTCCAGGGACTCGAGAACGTCATAGCTTCTTGATCTTGGAACTTCGCTTATGTCAGCCAGTTCTCCAGCTGAGGAAACTCCCTTGCTCAATAATGCTGCCCAAATCTTGGCCTCATAAATGTTTAAATCAAATGCTCCTTTCAGCTTTTTCAAAAAATCTTCTTTGACTATCATTTTCTGTCTCCCATCCCTCTTAAGCTTGTAATCTTAAATAAGAAATCCTTTATAAATCTTTCTATTTGTATTATCTCTAAAGTAGTTACATAATGGAAAGGTTTAAATAAGGGCTTTTATTATTTTTTGAAATGCTGGAAGAATATATAGTATCAGAAGCCATGAATAGTAGGAGTGGACTTGGTGAGGGATATAAATTCCCCATCCTAAAAGGAAAAATTTTAGCTCTATTTTTGGCAGGAACAATAGCTTTGACCGCAGGGATTTATGCGGTGACTCGAGAAACCACCAAATTGGAGGGATATAAATTTCGGGAAGAATTTTTCGAAGCTCCTGAGCCAGTCGTAAATTATCCTATTTATACGCCAGTGGAATAAACTACATATCAGGCATTCCCTGATGGGGCATTCCAGATTGAGGGCTGGAGTTTCCTCTTCCAGATGCTATAACATCATCAATTCTTAAAATGAGCTCTGAAACTTCTGCAGCCGACTTGATTGCTTGAGTCTTGATTCTCAATGGCTCTATTATTCCTTCCTTGATTGAGTCTATCGGCCTCCCAGTGAATACATTTATCCCTATATTCATATTGCTTGCGTGCTGAGCCTTCAATTCTGTTAAAATATCAATGGGGTCGAACCCTGAATTTTCAGCCAGTGTTCTTGGGATTATCTCCACTGCATCAGCAAATGATAATATGGCTATCTGCTCCCTTCCGGATAAATTGCCTGCAAATTTTCTCAACTCTTTTGCCAGCTCAATCTCGCATGCGCCAGCACCTGGCAGGACTTTATTGTCCTTGATTGCAACTGAAACATCTCCAAGCGCATCTTTGACAGCCCTCTCAACTTCGTCAATGACGTGGTTTGTTCCGCCTCTAATAAGTATAGTTACTGCCTTTGCTTCCTTGCATTCCCTGATGTAAGTCATTTCCTCATCACCGACTTTCTTTGCTTCAACAAGGCCTGCATTCCCCAGATCATCTGAACTCAACTCCTTGAGATTATTGACTATTTTTGCATTTGTGGCTTTTGCAATCTTCTCCATGTCAGACTTCTTGACTCTTCTTACGGCATAGACTCCAGCCTTTGCAAGATAATGCTGTGCTAGGTCATCAATTCCCTTTTGGCAGATCAGCACATTTGCCCCTGAATCAATAACCTTGTTTGCCATATTCTTCAGTATCTTTTCTTCCTGCTGTAGGAACAGGTCAAGCTGGTCGGGCGATGTAATCTGTATCTTGGCGTCTATCTCTGTATTTTTAATTTCCAGCTGGGCGTCAAGCAATGCTATCCTGGCGTTCTCAACTCTCTTTGGCATCCCAGGGTGAACTCTCTCCTTGTCAATAACAATTCCCATTATCAGTTCTGAATTGTCGACGGACTCTCCAGTTTTCTTTTCTATCTTAACCAAGTCAAGATCAATTTCATTGTTGTCAAAGATTTGAAGTATTGCTTCAACTGTGATGTTGGATAGCTTTTCCTTTGCTATTTCAGCGCCCTTGCCTGTCATTGCAGTGATCGCGATGTTTCTGAGAATCTCCTTGTTCCCATCTATCTTTGTAGACATGCTGTTGAGAATTTCAATTGATTTTTCCGCAGCTTTCCTGTATCCTTTTGATATTATGGTAGGGTGAAAATTGTCGTCAAGCAATTTTTCTGCATTCTTCAATAATTCCCCTGTCAATATGACTGCCGTTGTTGTCCCGTCTCCAACTTCATCTTCCTGCGTTTTGGCGACTTCAACAATCATTTTTGCTGCCGGATGTTCCACCTGCATCTCTTTAAGGATTGTCACTCCATCATTCGTGACTATAACTTCATTCATCGAATCGACAAGCATCTTATCCATCCCTTTTGGGCCCAATGTTGTTCTCACAGACTCGGCGACCGCCTTTGCTGCCATTATGTTATTTCTCTGGGCATCCTTCCCAGTAGTCCTGTTTGAGCCCTCAGGCAATATAAAAATCGGTTGAATTTGATTTGACATCTTAACTTCCCCTCCTGAATTCTATTGTATTTATAGAAAAACTTTAATATCTTTCTTTTTTGCTACTCACATTTTGCCCACAATCTTTGCATATTCCAAAAGGAAGCAAAACACAATTCATGGGAACAAGCACAAGACCACTCAACTTATCGTGCAAGCATCCACCATCTTCTGCTTCATTTACCCTGTCAATAAGAGGCCAACTCATTCAAGTATTCAAAAAAATCCATTTAAAAACTTTTAGATAACACCAGATAGAACGAACCCCAACAGTGGTACATATTTAATTTAAATTACCTTCTTTCAATCTCTGTTATTAAATGCCTTATTATATCCAGCGTAAAATCCGCTCTCCGCCTTATCGTCCTCGTCTTCATCTAGATCATACTCACTTTCTTCGTCTTCGTACTTGTCTGGATAAAACTCATCCTCCATAATATCCACCCCCTTAATTTATCATAGAAATGTTTTTATATGAGTGATTATTATAAAGTATAGAAAGTATATATTTTGGGGGTTAAAATGCATTTCAGGAAAATAATCAACTTGGGAAAGTCTTCATATGTAGTTTCACTTCCCAGCTCATGGGCTAAAAAAAATAACTTGAGCAAGGGGGATGTCCTGAGATTTTATGAGAACAAGGACAGTGATTTGATTTTATCCATAAATGACAAGAAACCCATTCAGAGGCAGAACAGGATGGAAACGATAAATGTTGACAGGAAGAATATGAGTAGGATAAGAAGGGAGATTCTCTCCGCCTATATCCGCGGTTTTCAGCAGTTAAAGATTATAGGCAATGTGAGAGAGAACAGGAGCGAAATAATGGAGACTCTTCAGGATTTGATAGGCACGGAAATCCTGGACCAGGGAAAGACCTTGATTACTGCCAATGATATTTTTGACCTGAAGAAATTTTCAGCGCAAAACTCCCTGCGGAAGATGGATCTTGCAGTGAGGAACATATTCACAGAGCTTAAGAATTTTAACGGGAGGGACACAGAAAAAAACATAAGGATCTATGATAATTCAACAAATAGGTACATGCTTTTGTTCAGAAGGGTTTACAGGGGTCTGCTTGAAGATAATAATTCAGAGTCCTTGGGATTGAGCCTGAGCGAGATTCTGAATCTGTGGGAGCTGTCGCATCACTTTGAAAGGGTCAGCTTCAAACTGAAGAATTTGTATTTCAGCCTTTTAAAGATAAAAAATAAAAACCACGCCAACGCCCTGCTAAATTTCATAAGAGAGATATCAGATTACTATGAAAATGTCATGGCTGCATATTACAGCAAGAACTCGGAAAAAGCCTTTGAATTGGCAGATTATAAAAGTGTCATGATAAGCAGATTGAATGATCTATTCAAAAATAACAGGGATTTGCAGCTGGGGATGTCGCTCGAGCTTGCCAACGGCTTGATATTGTCAGTTCATAAAATAACCAGGAGAGTTTATGATTAAACATGAATGAAGATGGAAAACATAAGGAGTCCGAATTGTGTATTCGTAGGCCACGTGGACCACGGAAAGAGTTCTATACTAGATAGGATTAAAGGCTCAAATGTTGTAAAGTCAGAAGCCGGTGCTATAACCCAGAAAATATCGTGCACTAAAGTTGATTTTAAGAGAATAAAGAGGATTTCAAGGGGCCTGCTTGAAAAGCTGAATGTTGAGCTCACCCTTCCTGGAATTCTTTTCATAGACACACCTGGTCATGCGGCATTCACCTCTTTGAGGAAGAGAGGAGGGAACATATCTGATATTGCAGTCTTGGTCGTGGACATAAGTAAGGGCTTCAAGCAGCAGACAATTGAAGCAATCGAGATCCTGAAGCACTACAAGACTCCCTTCATCATTGCACTGAACAAGGTCGATTTGCTTACAGGATGGCAGAAAAAAGATGTAAGCCTGCTCCAGAGCATTTCAACCCAGTCTGAAAATGTGAAAGTTAATCTTGACGCAAAGATTTATGAGATCGTCGGCAAGTTGTATGATTATGGTTTCAACTCAGAAAGGTTTGACAGAATCAGGGATTTCACAAAAGAGATTGCAATAATCCCTGTCTCGGCATTGACAGGATGCGGGATTCCAGAGTTGCTCATGATAATCACGGGGCTTGCGCAGAAATTCCTCGAGAAAAATCTCAAAATAGATGTCCACAAGCAGGGGAAGGGCGTTGTTCTTGAAGTCAATGAAAGAAAGGGCGTGGGGTGCGTATTGAACACTATTCTTTACGATGGATGCATAAAATGCAATGATGTTTTTCTCGTCGGAGGATCCAACGGCGTTATCAAGAGCAAGGTTAGGGGGCTGTTTGAAGATAGAAAGCCGGTAAAAGAGTCTTATGCAGCCTCATTCCTCGAAGTGTGCGGGCCTGAATTGAAGGACGTCAGCTCTGGCATGCCTTTGTTGATTGCAAATAAAAATGAAGATGAAATAAAAGATGAGATACAGAAGCAGATAAACGAGGTTACAATTGACACTGACAAGGATGGAATTGTGATAAAGGCGGACTCTGTCGGAAGCCTGGAAGCGCTCATATTCATGCTGAAGGAAAGGAACATCAAGATCCACAAATCTTCAATAGGGCAGATAAACAAGAAGGATGTTTCTGATGCGGAATCTCAGGATAATGAGCTCAATAGGGTCATCTTGGGATTTAACGTCAAGAAAGTTGACAGCAAGAATGTTAGGATTGTAGTCAATGATGTTATCTACAAGATTGTGGAGGATTTTGATGAGTATGTTAAAGAGAAGGAAAAAGAGATTGAGATGAATAAGCTAAAGAGCGTTCAGCGTCCGGCCAAAGTGGCTTTCTTGAGGAATTACATATTCAGGCAGAGCAATCCGGCCGTTATTGGGATGGAGGTCTTGTCAGGAACTTTAAAGGTTGGGATGGATCTGATTAAGACTGATGGAAGCAGGATTGGGGAAATCAAGAGCATTCAGGAGAACGGAAAGGGCGTCAGCGAGGCTGAGAAAGGGAAGCAGGTTGCGGTCGCCATCAGCGGGGCAATAGTTGGGAGGCAGCTGATTGAGGGTGATGTTTATGTTTCGGAGATCAATGAAAGGGAATTTAGGAAACTGAAAGATATGAAAAAGCTTTTAAATTCAGACGAAATTGCTTTGTTGAAAGAGATTTTGGATATAAAGAGAAAACAGAATGAATTGTGGGGTATTTGAATGGAATTTAAGCTAGGAATAAATCATAAGGAAAGGGCATACAGCAGGGAGATTAAGGATAGTGAATGCGCCGTTTTCCTGAACAAGAAGATAGGTGACAAGATTTTGGGGAATACGTTCGGCTTCAAGAATTACGAGTTTGAGATAACAGGAGGAACAGACAAGGATGGATTTCCAATGAGATTCAGCCTCGAAGGAGCCTCAAGGAAAAAATTATTGCTGACAAAGGGCCCTGGAGTAAAGATCAAGAGAAAGGGGGCCAGAATAAGAAAAATGGTTAGGGGAAATGTTGTCGCCGAGGATATAAAGCAGATCAATGTAAAAGTCATTAAAGAGGGGGACAAAAAAATGGGTGAAATTTTTCCTCCAAAGGAAGAGGCTAAGCCTTCTGAGGAAAATAAATAATTTCTTTGAGCAGAGGAGATATCATGCATTATCACAATGAAAGGGTTGATAGTTGGGTTGGAAGAGAAGTCTCTTTTGCTGGATCGGAGTCATGATAACTGCTTACAAAAATAGTTGTTATAGTTTTTCCATGAGTAGCACTTGATTCTGATGCACATTGGAAGAATTTGGTCTTGGACAGGTAGGAAAAATTTATGATAAACTTTTAGTTCCTGCCGAAATAATCCCAAAACGTCGTTCATCAAAACTCTATATTAGGTTATTTGAAGGAGTTGTCATAGACAATCCTCAGAACCGGCTCTGCTCACGGAAATGTAATGAAGTTAGATGATTTGGTAATGAACCATCATAAATAATTTTATAAACTCTGTCCCTTCTTTCTTAATATGGCAGATTTACCCGAAGCGAGCATACTGCTGGTTGGCCACGTTGATCACGGCAAAACCTCCCTACTTGAAAAGCTTTCTGGAATCTGGACTGACACTCACTCGGAGGAGATGAAGAGGGGAATTACAATAAAGCTCGGATATGCAAATGTTAATTTCTACAAAGATAAAAAAGGTTATATGACAAAGAGCTCAAAGGATGCCAAATTCCTGAGATCAGTGAGCTTCGTTGATGCTCCCGGGCATGAGACTCTCATGGCGACAATGCTTTCAGGGGCTGCAATAGTCGACGGTGCCTTGCTGCTGATTGCAGCCAATGAGAAATGCCCTCAGCCTCAGACAAGGGAGCATCTGATGGCGCTTGAGATCGTTGGAATAAAGAACATAGTCATTGTTCAGAATAAGATCGATTTGGTTGATGAAAAGCAGGCACTTGATAATTACGCCAAGATAAAGGAATTTGTAAAAGGGACAATCGCGGAAAATGCACCCGTAATTCCTGTAAGCGCCCAGCATGGGACAAACATTTCAGAGCTGATTGAGTCAATTGAGGAAAATATAAAAACACCGGTCCGGAATTTTGAAAAGGATCCGGTCTTCTTCGTCGCGAGGAGCTTTGATGTCAACAAACCGGGAGTTGGTGTCGATAAAATTATTGGGGGGGTTCTTGGCGGGGCAGTTAAGGAGGGCAGGTTTAAAATTGGGGATAAGATAGAGATAAATCCGGGATTCAATAAGGGAGAGAAGTACATTCGGATTCATACAGTCATTCATGGGCTGATGTCAGGGAAGGACAAGATCAGTGAGGCAACTCCAGGAGGATCTGTCGCAATTCTCACAGGATTAGATCCTTCAGTTGTCAAGTCAGATTCTCTATCAGGAAATTTGATCACTCTCGAAGGCAGGAGTCCAGAGGTGTTCTACAGGTTCAAGCTGAGGCCCGAGCTGCTGAAGAGAGTCGTCGGAAGCAAAGAGGATCTTGAAGTTGACCCAATAAGAAAAGGGGAAATTCTGATGCTCAACATTAATTCTTCAACATCAGTAGGTGATGTTGCGGCCGTTAGCAAGAGAGAGATTGAAGTTAGCCTGAGGATTCCTGTGGCAGCGAGGTTCACCGACAGAGTTACAATCTCAAGAAGGATAGGGACAAGATGGAGGCTGATAGGCATTGCCGACGTTGTTAAATAGAGTTGAATAATATTACATTCTGATTTATGATTTTTATTTGCTCGTGCAGAACATTTGAAAAAAATCATTGAAAGAACAAGTTAAACTTTTTCTCTTCAAGACCGTATAATGCAATTTTGAAGCCAGATAGAAACTTTTATATTAATCAAAATCATTCAACATGCAATGGAATCGATGCAGTTGGGAGATAAGATAGAGCTGAGCAACTTTAATTCTTTGGACAGGGACAAGCTGTTAGTCATTCGAAAGATCGTTGGCAACTTTGTCAAGAATCTTCAAGGAAAATACTCAGATTTTGAAAAGCTTAACCTGCACTTGGGCAGTATCCATGAGAGCAAGCATGAGATAAAGGGAAGCTTAAGGATTAACAGGAAGGACTATTATTCTGAAGTCACCGATTTCAATCTGTTTTTTGCCATTAATTCCATTCTCAGCAAGTTAGAGGGGGAAATCAGATAAATTTATAAAACCGAATTTCTTAATTCCATTAAAATGGCCAAGAGAATAGGCGGATCAAGAAGGAAAACTAGAAGCAAGCTGAAGAAGAACATAAAGCAGAGGGGGAAGATAAGCTTCAGCAGGTACTTTCAGACCTTCAGTGAAAATGACAGGGTCTATTTGAATGCAGAGCCGGCTGTTCAGGAAGGAATTTACTTTCCAAGATTTCACAACAAGGTCGGAACAATAAAAGGAAAGAAGGGAAGATGCTATGAAGTTCAGATAAAAGACGGTAAGAAGCAGAAAATGCTGATTGTTCACCCAGTTCACTTGAAAAAATGTCAGGAATAGAAATATTAAACGAAAGCACTTTGAACCTTGCGGATTTGAGGGACAGACTTGAATTAGTAAAGAAGAGAGACACGGAGTTCAATACAAGATCCATGAAAACATACGATTACATAAAGAAATTTTTGAAGGACGATAAAAAAGTAAAAGACATAAAAGAGAAGTTAAGTGGAGTTAATGTGGGAAGGCTTAAGGAAAGGCACATCAACAAGATAATAGATGTGAGGCCCAGAAATATTGATGAAATCAAGGCAATACTTTCAGGGGAAAATTTAACTTTGAAGCAGGAAGATTTGAATAAGATACTTGAAGCGATAAAAAATGCATAAATTAAATCCAAACGAGAGAAATGATGATAAAGACTGTAAAGGAAGAGTATGCAATAGTGCTGGACTTTTTGATGAACGGGCATCCGTTCGACATGATTCCGGCATACAAGAAGACTCCAATAGCTCAGGCTATGGGAAGTGAACATTTTATTCTGTTAGAGCTGATTCCGAAGAAGGGCGTTTTTCTGCAGCCTCATGAAAAGGTTTACACCGGAGAAGGCAAGAGGGACAAGATACACCACATCTTTGGGAAGATAAATTACGATCGCCTTACTGAGACCGCAAAGAATGAGTTGGATCAGGTAATAAGAGAGATGGTCGAGAAGAATCCGGACAGGTTTTTGTTGTTCTTCAACAGGGCAGGACCGATCAACATGAGAAGGCACCAGCTGGAATTGCTGCCCGGCATCGGGAAAAAACACATGCACGAAATTCTTGAGAGAAGGGAAGAGAAGGATTTTGACAGCTTTGAAGACATAAAGAAAAGGGTGAAGTTATTGCCGGATCCTACAAAAGTTGTAATCAGAAGAATAATATTGGAATTGAAAGGAGAAGACAAACACAGGCTGTTCGTTGGAGTTTAATTTTTCTAATTCCTAATTTTCATTAGTTAAATTTATAAACACTTATATTAGAATTTTTTAAAAATGGAGAAGCTAAGAGTAATAGTCAGGGTATTGGAAACTGATTTGGATGGAAACAAAAAAATCTACAACTCCCTGAGGAAGATAAAGGGCGTCGGTTTCATGGTGAGCAATTTCATATGCAACAAGCTGGAGTTCGACAAAGATCGCAAGGTTGGAACCCTGACCGAGAAGGAGGTTAATTCCATTGAAGAGCTGATCCAAAATTCAAAGGACATTCCATCTTGGCTTGTAAACAGGAGAAAAGATTATGACACCGGCGAGGATGTTCATCTTGTCACATCAAAATTAAAATTAAGGAAGGAGTTTGACCTCAAGAGGCTGAAGAAAATCAAATCTTATAGGGGATTGAGGCATGCTGTGGGATTGCCAGTAAGAGGGCAGAGAACAAGGAGCCACTTCAGGCGTGGAAGATCCGTCGGAGTCCAGAAGAAGAAAGTTCCGCAGCAGAAGAAGCAGAGATCGCAGTCTGGAGGCAAGAAGTAAACATGGGAGATCCAAGAAAAAAAAGGAAGAAGTACGCAACTCCTAGGCATCCATGGCAGTCTCAAAGGCTCGAAAAGGAAAAGGAGATACTTTACAATTACTCACTGAAGAACAAAAAGGAAATATGGAGGATGCAGGCTGTTCTCACCAAATACCAGGACATAGCAAAGAGATTGGCTAATGATAATTCCGAATCCGGAAAAAAAGAGAAGGAGCAGCTCGCTAATAAGCTATACAAGATGGGCCTGACAAAGGCAAATGCAACCATAGACGATATTTTGTCTCTTAATGTGAAGGACATACTGAACAGAAGGCTTCAGTCAATGGTCTGCAATCAGAAATTCGCCAGGACGATGAAGCAGGCAAGGCAGTTCATCATTCACGGGCACATACTCATTGGCGATAAGAGAATTGATTCTCCATCTTACATTGTTCCATTGGTCGAAGAGGCAAAGATTTCATTTTCAGAAAGATCGCCTCTGAACAGCAACGAGCATCCGGAGAGGGTTGTCTTGGAAAGCAAGAAAGGGGTCAAGAAAGCCAAGGAAGACAAAAAAGAGGAAAAGCCAAGAAGAGAGAGGCCAAAAAGATTAGAAAATGAGAAGCGAAAGCAGCAATAAGGAGTATAGAAAATTGAAGTGGGGTATAGCTCATATTTATTCAAGTTACAACAATACAATAATTCATCTCACTGATATTACAGGAAGTGAAACCCTTGGAATAAGCTCGGGTGGCCAGATGGTGAAGGCCCATAGGCTTGAGAGTTCTCCGACAGCAGCTATGGGAGCTGCAAAGAAAGCTGGAGAGATGGCTAAGGAGCATGGAATCAATGCGCTCCACATCAGGATAAGGGCGCCGGGAGGGCATCAGGGTCCAAATAATCCAGGGCCAGGAGCTCAGGCGGCTGTAAGGACGCTGTCAAGGGATGGATTTAAAATAGGAAACATAGAGGATGTTACTGCAACGCCGACAGATGGCTGCCGTAAAAAATCATTTAGAAGAGGTCGTCGTGTTTAAGATGAAAGTTGAAATTTTAAGAAATGAAGGCAATGAGCTCGCATTCAGCATTGAAGGCATAAGCAGCGCCATAGCGAATACAATAAGAAGAGTCATAATAGCGGAAGTTCCGACTCTTGCAATAGATGAGATTACATTTGTTAAGAATCAAACGCCGTTTTACGATGAGATAGTTGCCCTGAGATTTGGGCTGGTTCCAATCAAGACTGATCTGAATTCATATTCAACAAAAGAAAAAGGCAAGACAAAGGCAACCACTGAGCTGCAGTTCAAGCTGAAGGTAAAAGGGCCAAAGATGGTTTATTCCGGAGACTTGAAATCAAAGGATGCGAAGTGCATTCCCGTCTATGATAACATTCCGATTGCCAACCTGCTGGAAGGAAAAGAGATGGTTTTGGAGGCAACTGCGATACTGAGCAATGGAAAAGAGCACATGAAGTTTTCACCAGGAATATGTTATTACAGGAACATGCCGGTAAAGTTCAAGAGTTTGGATGATTTGAGGGATGATTCATATGAAATTAAGGATGATAGTTTCATTTTCTTCATTGAAAGCTTCGGCCAATTGAGCTGCAAGGAGATGTTCAGCGTAGCAATGGATGTATTGGATGACAAGTTAAGTGAATTTGAAAAGAAAATCGAGAAACTGAAATAAAATGGTGAAAAGGACAGGGCCACAAACATTGGAATTGCAGAATCTGATCAGAGACCTGAAGATTCTTGGCGACAGGGAGAACATCAGCCTGTGGAAGAGGATTGCGAGGGAGCTGGAAAGACCGACGAGAATCAGGAGGAAAGTTAACTTATATAAGATTGAAAAGCATGTTCGCGATGGGGAGACAGCCTTGGTTCCGGGAAAGGTTCTTAGCCTGGGGAATCTCAGCAGGAAGCTGACGATTGCAGCTTATTCATTTTCAGACAATGCTCTTGAGAAAATCAAAGAGGCAGGTGCAAAGGCTATTTCAATAAATCAGCTGATAAAGGAAAATCCAAAAGGAAAAAAAGTGAGAATAATGGGTTAAAATGAAAAATAAAGAAGGCATAAGATGATAATTAACGCAGAAGACTTGATTCTTGGAAGGATGGCAACTTACATAGCCAAGAGAGCACTGAACGGGGAGAAGATAGACATTGTCAACTGCGAAAAAGCGATAATAACAGGAAAGAAGGACGACATTCTCGCGAAGTTCAAGCAGAGAGCAAACAGGGGAGGGCCATTTCACGGACCTTTTTATCCCAAGATGCCTGACAGATTTGTGAGAAGATCCATAAGGGGAATGCTGGATTATAAGCGCGGGAGAGGAAGGGATGCATTTAAGAGAATCATGTGTTATATTTCAGTTCCTGATGAGTTCAAGAGCGGAAAGATTGAGACCATAAAGGAAGCGTCAAGGGAAAGGTTAAAAACCCTTAATTTTATAACTATAGGGGAGATTTGCAAATTTTTAAAATATAAAGAATGGTAAAAGTAGTTCATGTTTCAGGAAGGAGAAAGAGAAGCATAGCAAGAGCTACACTGACAGGTGGAAAGGGGGTAATAAGGGTCAATAGTTTTTTGCTTGATAATGTAAAGCCTGATTTTGCAAGGGACAAGATAAGGGAGCCTTTGGTTTTGTCAGGCGAACTGGCTGGCAAGGTTGATATTAGTATCAAGGTCAATGGCGGCGGATGGAGATCGCAGAGCGACGCTGTCAGGCTGGCTGTGTCAAGGGCATTGGTGAGATATTCAGGAAGCAAGGTCCTGGAAAAAACTTTTGGAGACTACGATAGGCAGTTATTGGTTGCGGACATAAGGCACAAAGAGCAGAGAAAGCCCAACGATTCCAAGGCGAGGGCTAACAGGACAAAGTCGTATCGTTAAAATGATAATTCCAGTAAGATGCATGTCATGTGGTGCTCCGATAGCACACAAGTGGGAGGAGTTCAAGTCGAGGACAGCCAATGGAGAGGATCCAAAGAAAGTTCTTGATGAATTGGGCCTGAAGAGATACTGTTGCAGAAGCATGTTCTTAGGTCAGGTTGATATGTATGAAGAAATAGCACCTTACAGAAAGGATTAGTTTTTAAATTTCTGTTTTATTTTTATTCTCATGAGGGATAATGGTTTTCTCGGTGAAAGGCTTGAGAGTATATGGAAATTATTGTTCGGCGATGTTCCGAAACTGAACAATGTTTCCATCAGGTTCAGCGGAAAGTCAAAGAGCAAGTTCGGCCACATTGCAAGAAAGGGGGGAGATACTGAGATTGTCATCAATGAGCTTTTCAGGTTTGATGATGTTCCTGAATATATAATTGACTTGACGATAGCGCATGAGTTGAGCCATTACGCGCACGGGTTCAACAGTCCGCTGAAGCAGAAATACAGGCACCCCCACAAGGGAGGCGTCGTGACAAAAGAAATGACATTGCGAGGATTTGACAAGATGATAAAAATGGAGAAAATGTTCTTCAGGAAAGAGTGGCCGAAGATTTATGAGAGGCTTAGGGAGTTTAAGAAATAAAACCCAAAGTTAAAAGATTAGATACTTAAAATAACTGAGAGGGATCAAAATGGCTTTAATGATGTTGTTTAATCACATTATCAATAGTTATAAGTATTCCTGTGGCAGAATATGCAAAACATGAGGAAGTAGGTATAAGGAAGATATTTAATATTATTTTTGTATCGCTCGTTATTGTGTCCATATTGCTTTTGTTTTTGGATTAATTGACTGGGTGAATAGTTTATTAATTTAATTCTTCTGAAGATTTTATATCCACTCAACTTTATATTACAGCAAATAGTGTATACCCTACTGACATATGTCGATAGGGAGCACACACGCCCAGCAAATAGTTAACTTTAAAAACATGCAATAAAGGGGTTTTAGAATGAAAGACTTAAAAGAGGCCATCAAAGAGAATAAGGGCGTGGTCCTTGGAACTCAGAGAGCTTTGAAGAAGCTCAAGATGAAATCCTTGAAGAGGATTTACGTCTCGAGCAATGTTCCCGAAGAAGTTCTTGAGGACATAGAGCATTACGCAAAGCTTTACAATATTCCTTTGGTGAAATTAAAAGAGAGCAATGAAGAACTGGGTGTTCTGTGCAGGAAGCCTTTTTCTGTTTCTGTCCTGGGACTAGAATGATATTAGATAACGACTTGATTCAAAAGATAAATTTCTTTGAGAAGATGACTCGAGCTAAAGTGAAGGATGTCTTCAGGTTCGATATTTTATGGATTGTCGTCAACTTTGGGGAATTGGGGAAAGCAGTAGGAAAAAAAGGGGCTCATATAAAGAAATTCTCGGAATTGACGAAGGAGAGAGCCAAGATAATTGAATTCAACAAGGAGCCGACGATGTTCTTGAGAAATCTAGTTATGCCCTTGAAAATGGAAAGGATTGAGGTTAATGGCGAGAAAATCGAGATGGAAGCCGACAGGAAAACCAAAGGTTTATTAATGGCAAAAAATCAGAAAAATTTAAAAGATTATCAAAGAGTCTTTAGCAAATACTTTAATTACGAGTTGATTGTTAAAAATGGCTAATAAGTCAAGGGGGCTTGGTTCCGGAAAGAGATTGAGAAAGAGAAGAAAAAAAGCCAGGTGGAGCTCTCATGATTACAAGGCAAGAATCCTCAGGTTAAAGGAGAAGTCAGACCCATTGAAAGGAAGCTCTCAGGCCAAGGCGATTGTCCTTCAGAAGACCCAGAGGGAGGCTAAACAGCCGAATTCTGCGATGCGTAAATGCATAGTATGCCAGCTCATCAAGAATGGAAAGAAAGTTGCCGCTTTTGTTCCAGGTTATAATGCAATCAAGCAGCTTAATGAGCACGATGAAGTTATAATTGAATGCATCGGCGGAAAGCAGGGAAGGGCAAAGGGAGATATACCTGGAATCAGATGGCAGGTTATAAAAGTCAATGATCAGAGCTTAAATGCACTATTAAGGGGAAAGATTGAGAAGGGTAGAAGATGAAATTATTCAATAAGTATGACCTCAGTGGGATTGTGATTAATGATCCAGGTCTTAAAGGATACATAAATCTTGATCCTCTTCTGGTTCCAAAGACAACCGGAAGAAACACGAGCAACAGGTTCTGGAAAGCCAAGTATAACATCGTTGAAAGGCTGATGAATAAGTTAATGGTGCCGGGCCACAAGGGTAAGAAGCACAAGCTGACCTCGGGCAGCTGCACTGGAAAGGGTCTGATGGTTTACAAGATTGTCCAAAAGACATTTGACATCATTGAAGGCAGGCTGAAGAAGAATCCAGTTGAGGTTTTTGTAAAGGCTTTGGAAAATGCCGCTCCAAGGGAGGAGATCACAACGATAGAATACGGTGGAGCAAGATACCCTCAGGCAGTTGAATGCGCGCCTTTAAGAAGAGTTGATATTGCCTTGAGGCAGATGGTTCAGGGGAGCTATTCAAGATGCTTCAACAAGAAGGTTAGGATTGAGGAAGTCCTGGCCGAAGAGATAATCAAAGCCTATAATACAGATCAGGGCTCCCAGGCAATCTCCAAAAAACTCGAGCTGGAGAGGCAGGCAGATTCAAGCAGGTAATTTATTTTTTAATTCTCAGAAGTATTTTGTCTGGTCATTTTTGGCGATTAGCACATATTTAACGTCTGATTTTTTGCCTAATTAAGGAGTTTCAACACAATTTTATAGATTCAATAATCATTTTATTCTTTTTTGAGTGTATCTTAAATAATTCCTGTCTTTTGACCCAGATGATTATATTTATTAGTTTTTGTGGCTGATTTATTGATATGAAATTGTTAAAAGAATTAAGAGATAGTGAAAAAGATTTAGCCGAAGAAGATTATGAGATCAGAGAGTCTGCAAGAGCTGTCGTTATCAGAGATGG
>JAGVZK010000002.1 GCA_018302685.1 Candidatus Woesearchaeota archaeon
GCTCACTATGAAACAGATTTTATTTTAACTCCTGATTAAATTTTTTTATTAAAATAGAGTTTAAATTTACCTTCTTTTTGAGGTAGCTAAACAGTTACGAGTTTTAGAAAACTTAATAAGGATGTTTATTCTTTAGCTTAATAATATGAATACAACACTAATTATCTTGTTTATCTATCTTGCATTAATGTTTGGTATTGCTTGGTATTTTTCAAGAAAAGAATCTTTAAGTGCATACTTTTTGAATAACAAAAAAACAAGTTTGTGGCTTATGACTTTTTCTACGGTTGCAACTATTGTAGGTGCCGGTGCCGTTGTTGCCGTTGTTTCAGAGAGCTATAATTCTGGAATTTCATGGGGACTTGCTTTAGTAATTTCTTTTATTGCAGGAGTAATAATTCTTGGAATAATGGCTAAGAAAATAAAAGCTATTGGTGACGAGTACAATGCTTGCACAATTGTTGATTTTTTTGATAAAAGATTTGGCACAAAAAATAAAATTTTAACAGGAATTCTACAAATTTTCTTGCTTATAATTTGGATAGGTATTCAAGCAATTGCAATCGCTTCTTTGGCTTCTGTTCTTGTCGGGCTAGAATATAGTATTGCATTGGTCTTGTCCGCATTAGTTGTCATTTTATACACAACAATAGGCGGATTAAAAATAGATATAATAACAGACTTTGTTCAATTTTGGATAATTCTTATTGTTTTCTTAATTCTCGCTATTGTAGGTTATTCTGAAATAGGAGGAATTTCTAATCTCTTATCAAGTGTCCCAAAAGGACATCTTAATCCTTTCGGTTTCGCGGGAGTTGGGTGGATGATTGGAGTTATTGTTTTAAGCGGATTTCTTTACTTGGGTAATACATCGCATTGGCAGAGAATTTTCTCAGCAGAAAATCAAAAAATTGCCAGAAATTCTTTCTTTTGGTCAATCCCATTCGTAATTATTTTAGGAGTTATTATTTTATTTTTAGGTTTGCTTTCTTCCGTTCTACTTTCTGGAATCAAACAAGAAACTGCGATATTTCTTCTTATACAAAAACTTCTACCCCCTTCACTTGCAGGCATAGGATTTGCTTCAATTTTAGCAGTTATCATGTCATCAATAGACAGCTTGCTTATTGGAGGTTCAACAATTATTTACAAAGGGGTGTTCAAAAAAAATCAATTTAACTCAAAAAAAGAAATTTTTTATGCTAGGCTTATAACAGCAGTTTTTGGGATTGGAGGGTTCTTAATTGCTTTTTTGATTCCAAATATCATAACCTTATCTTTACTTGTTACTTATCTTGCTTTAATCTTTGTACCTCCAATTATTGCAGGAATTTATTCTAAAAAAACTACTGCAAACGCAAGTTTTTATTCAATTATAATACCAACAATATTATTATTCGTTTTATTTCCTTTTTTGAAAGAAAATACTTTTACTATAACTTCTCCTTTGGGAATATTGATGATTATTTTTTATGATAAAGTTTTCAAAACAAAAAAACTCGCACCCTAATTTTCTTTTTTAGAAAAAAGAAACAAAAAAAGCGCGCGTCTCTCTAATACATCCCCCACCCAAAAAATATTATTTCAAAATTAATATAAACTGCATTCTCAAAAACTCTAAAATTTTTCCTTCGGCATCGTTGCACTAAATTTTAGGTCTTCCCATTGGTCAGACGAAACTAACAGGACTTAAAGGGTTTCGTTCGGTTGCACCTCGCTACACCCAAATTTGGCTAACGCCAAACTTTTCTTAATCGCGATGTTAAATCCAATTTTTGGATTACTTTAAACGAAAAAGAGAGGAGCTTAGTCCTTCGGACATTTTGCCTTTTACTTCGTAAAAGAAATCTATAATCGGGCGAGAAAACCTTACTTCTTCAATGGGTCTCTTAGGCTCAAAACATATTTTCCATGCGTTCTGTCTTGAGGTAAATATTCTAAAGCAGCTTCTCTGATTTTTTCAGGTGTTACTGCTTCCATTCTTTTAAGATGATATTCTGGTGTTAATCCCTTGTCCAGTTTCAATTCAATTGCATTAACATGACCTGCGTTTGTCTCAAAAGTTTTAGCAATATTATATCGAGACTTTCTTTTTAGTCTTTCAAGACTTCCTTGAGAAACTAAATCAGTTCTCAATTTTGCCATTTCTTCAAAAATTGCACCTATTGCTTCATCTGCTCTAACTGAGTGAACAATTCCACTTATGTAAATTTCACCTTTGTTGTTGCTTCCGTTATATTGTGCTCCAACTTCATAAGCAAGACCTTTTCTTTGGCTCACAGATTGGAATAATCTTGAATTTGCATCTCTACCTAAAATATTTACAAGCATATTTACAGCATAACTATCTTCATCTGTTTCTGTTGGGGCAACTAAACTTATTCCTAATTGAGCACTACTCTGCTCTGGTTTTTCATGATTATAGAGTTCTGGAGCAGAAGTATGCAAAATTGTTGCTCCATAAAGTTGAGGATTTCTTGGAAACTCAATTTTTTTCCCATTTCCAGATGGAAACTGAGCAAAATTTTCCTGAACTAAATCTTCTATATTTTTTGGCAATGCTCCAACTAAAATTAAATCCATATTATTTGGATGGTATCCTCTTTGATGAAATTCTCTCAAAGTATCAACGCTTGCAAAACCAACAACTGCTTCATTTCCTAAAATAAAATATGTATGAGGAGAATTTTCTCCAAGAAATGCTTCTCTGCAGGCTTTACCATCTTTAAATTTTGGATTGCTTTTTGCATCAGCAGTTTCTCTTAAAACTCTTTGTCTTTCTTCTTCCACTCTTGATACTTCAAATCTTGGATTGAAAGCAGCATCAGAAACATATTCAAGAAATAATTGACTATCTTCTGCCAACATATCAACAGGAAAAAAAGTTTCCTCTAATCCTGTAAAAGCATTAAAAAAACCGAATGTTCCTCTAATTTCGTCAGCTCTTTCAGGATCATATTTTTGAGAGCCACCAGTCATTAAACTATGCTCTAAGAAATGCGCAATTCCCTCCTCTCCTTTTTTTTCATTTAATGCACCATGCCAAACCCTAAGTCTGCCAGAAACAGTCTGAGTAGGAGTTTCTTGCAAAGCTACAAGTAGACCATTACCTAACCTAAATTTTCGATAATTTCCATTAATAGTTGCCATATTATTTGATATAAACTCTTACTTTATAAACCTTTTTATTTGTTACTACTAATAAGAGTTTAACTTACTAAGCCCCAATAGCAGCATACTTCAAAGCTTCACTCCAGAGTCCTTCCAATACCATCCGCTCTGGAGTCTTGAATCCACATGGGTTTCAGGTAACCCAATCAATTGCTTTTCGGATGAAATTTCACCGCTGTTTATGAAAAGAGTTTAATATTTCAGAAAGCCTTTATTTACATTCTCTTAAGCGCTTCCATTCCCAATAAGTTCATCCCTGCCCCAAGCACCTGTTTTATCTTTGAAATTAGGAAGACCCTTTCTTTAGAGGTTTTTATTTCGTTCTTTGAATAGTATGTGTTGAATGACTGCGCCAGCTGGATAAGGTAAGTGCACAATAAATTTGGCTTGTATCTGAGAGCAGAATCACTGATAACTTCAGGAAACTCAGAAAGTTTCTTCACAAGCTGGAACTCGTCATCGCTGTATTTTGAATAATCAATTGCGCTGGCCAGTTTGGACTTTCTCAGTATTGAGCATATTCTTGCATGTGTATACTGTATGTATGGGCCTGTTCCCCCTTCAAAGGATAAGATTTTTTTCAGGTCAAATTCTATATTCTTGATTCTGTTGTTGCTCAGGTCACCGAAGATTACTGCGCCTATCCCGATGATCCTTGCAGTGTTTTTCCTGTCCTTCAGGTCAGGGTTCTTTTCCGCTATCGTTTTCTCCGCAAGGCTTATTGATTCATTGAGGACATCCTCGAGAAAAACTACATTCCCCTTTCTTGTGGACATTCTTCCTTCTGAAAACCTGAACAGGCCGAATTCAACATGGACAAACTTGCTTATGTCCTCACCCATCAGCTCCAGCGTTTTAAAGAGCTGCCTGAAGTGGAGCTTCTGCTCCGACCCGACAACATAGATTATTCTTTCCGGATTGTATGTTTTAAGACGGTACAGCGCAGCTGCAATATCCCTGGTGTGGTATGATGTTGATTCATTTGATTTTTGGATTATCAGTGGAGGCATGCCATACTCCTTTAAATTTACAATCAAAGCCCCATCCGAATTTTCAATCTCTGTTCTTTGCCTGATTCTTTTGATAGTATCCTCAAGCATGTCCCTGTAGAATGCCTCCCCATTGTAAGAGTCAAACTTTATGTTCAAGAGAGAGTACACCTTATCAAACTCTTTAAGGCTTAAGTCCCTGAATTTTTTCCACAGATCTACAGAGTCCCTGTTGTCTTTCTCAAGATTCCTAAATTCATTTCTCGCTTCATCCTCCAGCGATTTGTCGCTCTCTGCCTCTTTATGGAATTTTACATACAGGCCAAGTAGGTATTTTATTGGATCCTTTGCAAGCTCCTTCTCATTTCCCCATTTCTTGTATGCCGTTATTAATTTGCCAAACTGGGTGCCCCAGTCTCCAAGATGGTTCACCCCAATTACCCTATACCCCAGGTTTGAATAGAGCTTGTGCAGTGAATTTCCGATTACAGTGCTTCTAAGATGGCCCACGCTGAATGGCTTTGCTATATTTGGCGCCGAGAAGTCTATGACTATTGTCCTGCCTTTTCCCAGGTTTGATTTTCCATAATCTTTGCCGATGGCGTCTAATGTTTCTTCAACGAATTTTTCTTTTTTTATGAAGGCGTTTATGTATGGTCCCGCATTCTGGAATTTTTCAAATGAGGCTGAAGACAGTTTCTTTGCTATCTCCTCTGCCGTCTTGTTTGGATTCTTTGATATTGAGAAGACAGGAAATGCAAGATCTCCATAGCTGTTCCTTGGGACTTCAATGAGATTGATAATCTCCTCTTTTTCCAAATCAGCGTATCTTGAAAGCAAATTTGCAAATTCCTCTTTGAAGTTCATTGCTTAGGGTGGACTTAGGGATTTTTAAAGTTTTTTGAAGGCCTGAGCAGCAAAAATATACATAGTTTTTTATAATATCTTTTTCTCGTTTTTTTATGGAATGGAGCCTGCATAATAGCAATGGAGATTATCTTGAGCCTTTTGTATTTTCCAACGGCAAGACACAGCTGGACATTGTCAGAGAGGTTGTTGAAGCCATTGAAGAGGGATACAAGATTATCTTTATACAGGGATTCTGCGGCACTGGAAAAAGTGCAATTGCCCTCAATATTGCAAAGGAGGCAGGAAGGGCGTCAATAGTTGTTCCGTTGAAATCTCTTCAGAACCAGTACTTCGAGGATTACATGAATAAACTCTATGTTAAAAGAAGGGATGGCAAAAAACTCAGGATTTCAGTCCTTTTTGGAAGGCAGAATTTCAAATGCGAGTTTGAAGACACGACAGCTGACAATATTTTCCTTCCATGCAAGATAGACGTGAATTATGAGAAAAACATAGACAGGTTATTTGAGTACATAGAGAAAAACCCGTTTGTCAGCAAGAGCAGCTTTCACCGTCTCAAGGACATAAGGAGGATGAGCGTTGCTCCAGCATGCCCTCATTGGAGCCCTGTACTTCCCAAGGATTTCAGGTTTAATGTTTTGGATGATGCAATCCCCAAAGAGTATGATGCGGTGGATGGAAGGTATGTTTTTTATTCAAGAGGTGGAAAGTGCAGCTATTACAACCAATTTATGAGTTACATTGACTCGGATGTCCTGATATTCAACAGCATGAAGTATGAGCTTGAAAATCTTATAGGGAGAAAGCCTAAAACGGAAGTGGAAATTATAGATGAATGCGATGAATTCCTTGATAATCTGAGCAACGATAAGACAATAAACATCAATATGCTGATGAACAGGCTGAATTATTTCCTTTCAAAATATCCTGAAGAAAGAAATATTCTGGGAAAAATGCACCAGCTCGTCTCTGATATAAATTATAACCCAGATATTGAAAACTTCATCAGTGATGAATCAATTTTCGGATTGAGAGAAACCAAGGTTATAGAATTGATGGCTTATTTTTTCAGCAGTAACATCTCAAACCTGGTCATGAATGACGAGGAGGACTATCTTTTCAGCGTTTACAGCTCGCTTGAAAGCTTCAAGGGGTATGCTGACGAGACTTATGTTGTGTTTTTTAAGAACAAGAGGAATGAAGTCAACATCAGGCTTGTCATGGTTGACCTCAAGAGGAGATTGAAGGAATTTCTTGACAGGAACAAGGTTTTTGTGATGATGTCAGGGACGATACACTCTAAGGAGGTCCTTGAAAATATTTTTGGGATTAAAGACTACAAGATAATTGAGGCAGAGGTAAGCAAAATAGGAAAAGTCACAAACGTCAAGACGGGGCTTGAAAGGGAGTTTAGTTATTCATACCTCAAGAACAGGGATTCAAGGGGGGAATACCTTGAAGCATTGTCAAAAAGCATTGAAAATTCAGAGAAGCCAGCTCTTGTTCACGTCAACTCTTTCAAGGATCTTCCTGACGAATATGAATCCAGAAAGTATGGGATAAGCAATGTCCTGATAAGGGATGAATTCATCAACCAGCAGAATGATGACAAGACAGGCGAGATAATAAATGACTTCAAAGGGGGAAAAATAGATATTTTGTATTCCACAAGGTGCAATCGCGGGATTGATTTTCCAGGAAGCATGTGCAACAGCATAATTTTCACCAAGTTTCCTTATCCTGATAGGAGCTCTCTATTCTGGAAGATACTTTTCAAATCAAACAAAAGGTACGCTGATATGTTCTACTTCGACAAGTCAAGAAGGGAGGCTATCCAGAGGCTATACAGGGGAATAAGGTCAAAGAATGATCATGTGAATGTTTTGAGCCCTGATTTGAGAGTTCTTCACTTTGTCAGGGGGTTTTATAATTCCTAAAATGTTTTATATTACTTCACTTCATTGCGCCTTTGGAATCTATACAGAGAATCAGTTCTGCAATTCAGCATGAATTCTATCGGATTGCAACCAGTATTCCTGCCACTCTCTTAAATCTTTCTAATAGTTACCATCCTATGATAGTTTTATATTAATAGTTTATTTTCCTTTAAACATAGCATTAAAAACATTTATATACAAATTTTCATAATTCATTGATATGCCTGAAAACATAACTACTGCGGTTGATTCTTTGGTGAAGATGGTCAATGAAAAGGGGAGGGTCAGCATAGATGATGCTTCAAGGGAGCTAGGAATTCCAGGCAACATCCTGAATGAATGGGCAAGCTTCTTGGATGAGGAAAAAATAATTCACATTGTGTATAAGTTCACCACTCCTTATCTCATTACTGTGAAGGCTACGAGGCAGGAGACTCAGAACAAGAACAAGATCAACAGGGACACGATTGATTTGGTGATAAGGAGGTTGAGCGTCACGCTGAATTTTATAACGAAATCAAATCCATCAACTGAAAGGCAGAAGCAGCAGAAGGATTTTCTCATGAAAAAAATAAGCGAGTTCATAGAATCTGCAAGAAGGGGTAAGATAAGCAAAGAGGAGCTGCAGAAGCTTGTCAAGTATTACAAGGTGTACAAGAACAGCGTATAAAAGAGGATGATTAAGGAAAAATATGATTTTTATTCAGGGAATATTCCAGTCAATGTTACTATAGAATCTCAGAAGGATGAGTTCGTTTTGATATACAATGTTACTGTTTCACAGATTTCAAGCAACACAGAGCTTGTTCTTGACAAGATAAGGGATGAGCTCATTGACAAGGTGAAGTTGAGCGTTGCAGAGATAACAGATCCTAAGAAGACAGAGTATGTAAAGGATAAGTTCAGGGAGAGCATAGTTTTTCTTACAAGAAAATATTTCCCAGAAATTTCAGAGGAGACAAGGGATTTCTTCACGACTTACCTCATGCACAAGAGCTTTGGCCTGGGGAGGATTGAGCTATTGCTGAATGACTCAAATCTGGAGGAGGTTGTCGTGAACAATGCTGACGAGTCAATCTGGGTTTATCATCACAAGCACGGATGGCTCAAGACAAACATCATTCTTAAGGATGAGGAGCTTGTCAAGCACTACAGCAATCTCATCGGAAGGAAGGTGAACAGGTCAATCACTACATTGACCCCGCTTCTGGATGCTCATCTCGACACTGGAGACAGGGTCAATGCCACTTTGTTCCCCATAACCACAAAGGGAAATACAATTACAATAAGAAAGTTCTCCGAAAAGCCAATCACCATTACAACAATGCTGAAGGACAAGTCAATCAGCTTGAATGCAGCTGCTCTTCTTTGGCTTGGCATACAGTATGAATTAAGCATGCTTGTTTCAGGGGGGACGGCTTCAGGTAAATCAACTGTCCTGTCTGCCCTTTGTAACTTTTTTCCCCCGAACCAGAGGATTATCACCATTGAAGATACAAGGGAGATAAGCCTGGCGAAATATCTGCACTGGGTTCCCATGGTTACGAGGGAGCCTAATGTTGAGGGCAAAGGTGAAGTTTCTATGCTTGATTTGATTGTTAACTCGTTGAGAATGAGGCCAGATAGGATTGTGGTTGGAGAGGTCAGAAGAAAGAGAGAAGCAGAAGTCCTCTTTGAGGCGATGCATACAGGGCATTCTGTTTATGCAACTCTTCACGCAAATGATTCAAAAGAGGTCATTGATAGGCTGACGAATCCTCCGATTGATGTTCCAAAAACTCTGCTGCCTTCCATTTCGCTCCTCGTGATAATGTATAGAAATAGGAGGACAGGAATAAGAAGGGTGTATCAGGTCTCCGAAGTCTTGAGGGATTCAACTCCAAACGTCCTGATGCAGTATGATGCAAGGCAGGATAAGCTTCTCAATGCAGGATCCTCCTCGAGAGTGTTTCCCGAGCTTGAAATGCAAACTGGGCTTACGGCAGAGCAGCTCAATAATGATCTCAAGGAAAAGGCTGAGATCCTTAAATGGCTTGTCAGAAAAAATATCGATGACATGAATGGGATAGGGAAAGTTGTTGCCACATATTACACGAACAGGGAAGGTCTGCTTAATTTCATAAAGAGAGGATAATGAAGCTATTGGCTTTCTTGCATTGCGCTGGTTTTAAATTAGAAAAGGGTAGTTTTTTAAATTCTCAAACTATAATCTAAGCAAAAGAGGTGGATGAATGTTTGAATCTTTGGCTAAGTCTTTAATAGGGAGTTTTCCCAACCTGCGCAATAATTTGCAGTCCGCAGGGATTTACATAAAGCCGGAAGATTATCTAAAAAAAGTCATTTCACTAAGCCTGCTCGCAACGCTTGGCCTGGGGATTGCGTTGTTTCTCGTCCTCCTGAAATCTGAAAATTTGGTCCTGATGTTCATGATTATCCCCCTGTTTGCCGTAGTGTTCTTTATGCTGATCAACAGGCCCAAATCCACGGCTAAGAAGAGGATAAATGAAGTCGACTCAGAGATAGTCTTTGCAGGAAGGCATATTCTTGTTGAGATGAGCGCCGGTGTTCCATTGTTCAACGCATTGGTAAGCGCCTCTCAGTCGTACAGGAAAATTGGTAAACACATTGAAGAGATAATCAAAAAAACGGAAACAGGAAAACCTCTGGACACAGCCATCAATGAAGTAATTGAGACTACGCCTTCCGTAAATTTCAGGAAGATGATGTGGCAGATACTAAATGCCCTGAGGACAGGGGGGGATGTTTCCCAGGCCCTGGAGTCAATAACGGAGCAGATAAGCAAGGAGCAGGTCATTGCCCTTAAGACTTATGAGAGGAAATTAAATCCTTTGGTCATGTTTTATCTCATGGTGGCAATTATACTTCCAAGCCTTGGGATTTCAATGTTTTCGCTCCTCAGCACCTTTTTAGGGATAAAAGTTGGAACTGGAACATTAATAGGAGTCTTGTTATTCTTGGTTGTAATTCAGTTCATGTTCATGAATATCATAAGGTCATCAAGGCCGGGGGTCACGGCATGAAAACAATCGAAAGGCTCTTCCTTCCGCTGATGTGGATTAAATACTTTGAGGACTCTTTGAAGCTGGCAGGGGTGAAAAAATCTCTTGCAGGCATCCTGAAGATATTCCTAATTGCGGACTTCATACTGAGCTTCTTGATACTCATTGTGTTCAAGGATCTGTTCCAGTACTACAAGAGTTCAAGCGCTGTTCTTTCCTTCCTAAGCTATTATGTCCTGGTCTTCTTCGGATTTTTCATCCTGTTTATGGTTATCTTTTACAGCTGGGTGGCATATACCAAAGTAATGAGGAAAAATGAAATTGAGGCTGTTCTGGGTGATTATTTCCAACTGGTTGCTGCCAATGTGGGGGCAGGAATGACGATTGACCAAGCTCTTCTCTATTCAATAAGGGGCAGGTTCGGAAGGCTTGCCGATGATATGCAGACAGTTTCCAAGAGAGTCATGGCGGGAGTTTCTCTTGACAAGGCCCTCATGGATTTTGCCTCGAGCTATGAGTCAAACATTCTCGAAAAGTCAATGATCCTCCTCGTGGAGAGCCTTGAATCAGGAGGGGAGGTTGCAGGCCTTATAAATAAGATCGCATGGAATATAAGACAGAATCAGATAATGAAGCAGGAGATCAGCTCCTCCGTTACGACGTATTCAATATTCATAGGGTTTGCTGCGCTTGCTGCGGCTCCGATGTTGTTTGCATTGTCGCATAGGATTATAATTGTTATGGGGGACTTGACAAGCAATCTTGACCTTAGCTCTGCTGCAGGGGTTTCAACGAAACTGCCAATCCATAATATTGGATCAGGAATTGGCGCAGGGGAATTCAAGCTGTTTGCATTCGCATCATTGTTTTTTATAAGCATCTTCGCATCAATGATAATCTCTCTTGTCAGAAAAGGAAATATAAAAGAAGGGCTGAAAAGCATACCTATATTCGTCTTTGTCTCAATAGGGTTGTTCCTGATATTCTCAGTTATCCTGACATCCCTTTTTGCCAGTGTGGGGATTTAAGGTTCTCCTGTTGAACTCTGTTTCTATAGTCATAGGTCCTATGTAGTCGCAGTCCATGCACCTGTAGGTCCCTGTCATTCCTCCTGCATACATAACAACCTTTGTCGAATTGCATCTTGGGCAGGCTCTCCGCATCATTGTTTTGGAAAGATTTTGATTTATATTAATCTTTTGTCAGCAAAGTTTAAAAAGCAAAAACTCAGGATTGATTTATGAAAAAAGAGGATTCCGAGAAGATAGATTTTAGGTATAATCTTAAGGTTTATTTTGACATCGTAAAGAAATACAAGTTGATGATTCTGGTGCTTATTCTGCTGATAATTGTCGGTGAATCTGTCGGCGTCCTGAATAAATTCCTTTTCAAGATCGTAGCCGATAGGGGGGCGGAGTTTTTCTCTGGTGAATTGATGAGGGATGGCTTCGTAAATTCGCTCTTGGTTGTGGCTGCTGTTTTTATTGTCAGCGTTTTCCTTGGATCAGTATCAAACTGGTTTTACATACACATTATAAACAGAATTGAAGGCAACTCCATAGCCGATCTAAAAAGAAAATTCTTCACCTATATTATTCATCTGCATTATGGATTTCACACTTCCAATAAAACCGGATCCCTGATATCAAGGCTGATAAGGGGCGGAGGTGCCATGGAAAGGCTGACTGATGTCCTAGTATTTAACTTCATCCCTCTAATTTTCTCAGTCATACTTGTTGGAGGAGCAATATTTTACTTTGATCCAGTTAGCGCAGTTGTTTTGCTGGCAACGATAATAGTCTTCATTGGATACAGTGTAATCATAGAGGAGATGCAGAAGAAGTACAGCATACTTGCGAATGATTCGGATGACATGGAGAAAGGATCAATAAGCGATATATTCACAAACATTGATTCAATAAAGCACTTTGGCAAGGAAAACAGGGTAAAGGCATTGTACAGGAAGCTGAGCGAGACCACAAAGCTGAATGCAATAAAAAATTGGGATTTTTACAATTGGATGAGCTCCGGCCAGAGGTTTATAATAGGAATTGGAACATTCTTTTTGATTTATTTTTCAATCAATAAATTCTTAGACGGAAATTTGACGGTTGGAACTCTCGTCTTCCTCTATACATCCTTTATAGGCCTGACTGGCCCGCTTCATATGTTTGTAAATGGGATAAGGGGATTTTACAGGTCAATGGCGGAATTCCAGTCCCTCTTCAAGTATGGAAAGATTGAGAATGAAATAAAGGACAGATTAAATGCAAAAAAATTAGTGATTAAAAGAGGGGCCATTGAATTTAGGGGGCTGTCATTTGGATACAAGAATAATCTCTTTAGCAATTTTAATCTTGATATTCCAGAGGGAAAGAGGATTGCCCTGGTGGGCCATTCAGGCTCTGGAAAAACGACGCTTGTCAGATTGCTGTACAGGCTTTATGATGTAAAAAAAGGGGAGATTCTGATTGACGGGAAGAACATAAATGAATTCCAGCAGGAGTCGTTGAGGTCTGAGCTGAGCATTGTGCCTCAGGAGTGCGTGTTGTTTGATGATACGATTTACAACAATATTTTATTTTCAAACCCAAATGCAAAGAGGGGGGCTGTCATCAAAGCGATGAAATCAGCTCAGCTCTACAGTATAGTCAATACATTTCCAAACAGGGAAAAAACCATTGTTGGTGAAAGGGGGGTAAAATTGAGTGGAGGGGAGAAGCAGAGAGTTTCCATAGCGAGGGCAATACTTGCTGACAAGAGAGTCCTTGTTCTGGATGAGCCAACTTCATCTCTTGATTCAAAGACTGAAAGCGAGATTCAGAATGCTCTCAATATTTTAATGAAAGACAGAACAACAATAATAATAGCCCACAGGCTGTCCACTATAATGAATTCAGACCTGATAGTGGTAATGGAAAAAGGAAAAATAGTCCAGAAGGGGACCCATAGCCAGTTGATCAAGAAGAAAGGAGTTTATAAGGAGTTGTGGGAATTGCAGAAAGGGGGGTATATTAGATAAATATTAATTTTACTCCCA
>JAGVZK010000016.1 GCA_018302685.1 Candidatus Woesearchaeota archaeon
CATTCCTTTAATAAAGTGTTTACATCTGACTGATGTATCAACATATACTTTAAAACCTTTTTGTCTTGCATCCTCGCAAAACCATACGTCATCCCATGGCTCTTTATTTTTTTCATACCTAAATTCAACGTTTTCCAAAACTTTTCTTTTTATCAAAACACAACCCAAACCACTGGTTATAACTTCAATTAACTCATTTTCTGGAATTTCTTCAAACTTAAGCAAT
Organism: Candidatus Woesearchaeota archaeon; assembly: GCA_018302685.1. GTDB lineage: Archaea > Nanobdellota > Nanobdellia > SCGC-AAA011-G17 > GW2011-AR20 > JAGVZK01. Next base: position 227 of record JAGVZK010000016.1, read on the forward strand.
TTTGCAAATTCATTCTTATAAGGAACATACATTATGGGAATCAACTCATTATCTTTTTCCTTGAAGTACAAACCAGAACAAATATCCTTACCATGTTTCATAAGCCTCTCAATTACATCCTTTGGGGGAACAACATCTTGCTCAAGGCTCAACAGGTAGTCATAGTCATTCTTTAGAAAATATTCCTTAAGTTTATTTCTGGAGCTTACAATCCTCTCCTTCACACTGTTGTAGTAGTCGCTATTTTTGGAATTGTCGACTAGGACCAGATCAACATATTTATGAGTTAAATTTCTCACCCCATGAAGATATTCTTTAAGGCAGTAGCTTTTGTAATTTGACGTCGGACATCCGATGAGAATTCTCATTTTTTCTTTAGTTTGCTCACGACAGCTTTATCAGAAATTATTGCGGAGTTTCCTGTTGGGTCTTCTATAATTAACTTTATCTCCTGCTCGCCATCCTCTACTTTTCTTATCTTCTTCAATAAATTTTTCGCAGATTTCTTAATAGAATCCTCTTCGGCACTGTCTCTTTGGTTTTCAACTATTTTTTTAAACCTTCTGAGAACTCCCTCAATGTTGCTTATGTACCCTATTGATGCTATTGCAGGCTCAACGCTCATCCTTAAAGATGGTATCTTCACAGTTGCGTTTGATCCCTTAACTACTCTGATATTCATATCCTTCTTATCTTTTACGGTGAATTCGTACTTGATTGGATCTTTTGGCTCTACAGACTCAATGTCAGATTTGTAATAATTGCAGCTCTCGCATCTCATTGACATAATGTAGCATTTCCCGAAGTAAGGTATCTCCTTCTCTTCTTCTATTAGCGTTAATGTCTTTTTAAAACAAAAAGGACAAGGCTGGTTTTTCAATTCTTCCATATTAACAAGTAAGAAAAAAAATTTATAAAACTATTCACTAACAATGTCAGAGCCTGTCCTATGAACCTGAGCAAAACTTGGAGTTACAACAACCCAATCCTCACCAAAGCCGGCAATGTCTCCATCAATGGCCTCGCAGGTTTTCTTTAGCTTGCTGACCGCCCTCTTTAGTTCAATGATATCCCTCTCCTTTAACGGTTTAATATTTATCAAGGCAACCGTCATGCCCTCCCTTAAAGAATCAAGTATAGGCTTTATGTCCCCAAAATCCTGAATTACAAATGGTCTGACTATGATTTTTGTCTTGCCGGTCTTGCCAGCAGAAGTATCAATCTCAACGTACTCATCCGTCAATTCTTCAGGAAAATCTTCATAATTCTTCCCACCAATGATTCTTGAAAAAAAATTCTTCATTTTAACCTTTGAAGAAACAAATAAATATATAAAGATTTCTGTTAAATTTCCTCTAGAATGCTTATTATGCTCAGTATCTCTGTTCTCGTGTAACTTGGCAGGTTAGGGTCTTCACTTATCTCTTCCAAGTCATTAAGAAGCCTGCTGACCTTGATGTCTTCCTCGCATTCAAGCCTTAAATTTGAGATTGAATCTGTGATTCTACCCCTTACATTCCTAGGAACTGCTCTGTCGTCCTTCAGTTCCCCAAGCAATTCTATCACTCCATTCAATTGTTTCATTTTAACTCTTCCATAAGTTCATTTTGCAGCGATTCAGCCTTATCTTTGAGGCTTTTTTCCTGTTTTTCCAGCGTCTTAAGCCTTAAGTTTAGTATTTCTTCCTGTTCCTTCAGCTCATTTAGCAGGTTCTCCTTATCCGAACTTACCATTATTGCCCCTATTATCTTGTAGGGATCCTTCTTAGTTTTCTTAAGCTCCTCTGAGGCATTTTCATTTTCACTTAATTGGACCTGAAAATTCTGTTTCTGCATTAATATATTCTCGAGCTGCTGCTCAATCATCTGAAATTGCTGAATTTTTTTCTCGGTTTCCTTGTTCATCTTGCTTTCACTGTCGTGGAAACCACTTTCGGCTTGTATAAAATTTTAGATCCACAGTATGGGCATCTTATTTTCTTCTTGATGTATTCAGCTTTTATTTCCCTGTCACATTCAAAGCATTTATGTAGCGCCATTTTATTTTGGTAGATAAGCCTTTCCAGTGAATCTTGATTTGCATGATCTGCAGACCCATATCCCTGAAGACTCTCTTTTGACTTTTATCTTGCTGCAGTATGGGCACTTGTGCCACACTTTTAATTTCTTTTCAATCTCGGCAACTTTTTTCTTTAGCTTCCTTCCGTACCTCGGTCCAAACCTTCCGGCTGTTCCTATTTTTTTAGTTGCCATTTCAAAAATATCCAATAAACGGTATTTAAATGTTTTTAAAGTGGGGCTACCCGGATTTGAACCGGGATCGGCCGGTCTTTTGCTCTTAAAAGACCCAAACCGGCAATCGTAGCCAGGTTAGACCATAACCCCTTAGTAAGAGATTTATAAGAAATCAGTTTAAAAGATTTTCTAAACCAGATTAGATTTTACTTCTTCGCAATTTGCCATAGCAAATTAAAAATTTTTTGTAAAAATCAAGAAATAGTTCGCCTCTAATTGAAGGGAACATGAAATAAATCAGTTGAATAATTTACTGAAAATAATCTTTATTTTTTGACTGGAGCTTCCTGTTTGGGAGCTTCCTTCTTTTCTTCCTTCTTCACTCTGGCCTTCAGTTTTTCAATATCCCCTAAGAACTGTTTGTTATAAGCATCAAGCTGTTTTTTTAGAGTTTCTTTCTTATCAGGGGGGAATTCAGTTTTGACATCTTTTATTTCTCTGTCGTACTTTCCACTATCAATGTCCGCATTGATCTCACTCCCTGTTTTTCCTTCAACCAAAATTCCCATTGCATTGCAGCTTCCAGCCACAGTTTTAACAACGGCTTTCAGTGAATTGTGCAGAATGCTTGTTTCTTTCATCTTGGCAATCTTAATCACCTGTTCAATTGAGACATTGGCAACCTTATCCTTGTCGGGGAACGAACTCCCTTTCTTTAGATCCAGCTCTTTTTTTATCAGTTCAGAAATTGGAGGAGTCCCGATTGAGATTTCAAATTCTTTTGTTTTGCTGTCTACAACAATTTTGACTGGAACTCTCATTCCCCTGAAAGACTCGGTCTTTTCATTGACCGTCTTAAGAACTTCCTGAATATTTATCTTCATTGGTCCAAGCTTCTGGGCAACAGCCGCATCAGCCTTGGCTTTTCCACCTTCAACTAAAATTTCAATGGTCTCTTTACCCACTTTCTTCATCCTCTCTTCTGATAACTTTAACAGAATCCATTTTTACCGTTATTGGGATTGGAACTGCAGATTCAAGCAACTCCAAAACAATCTCTTCTTTCTGGCTGTCAATTCTTGTGACTCTTGCCTTTTCCCTTTTGAATGGGCCGGAAATAATCTCAACAATATCTTTTTTCTGAATGTTCACATTTGCCTTGGTTTGCTCAAGCATCGGTTCTATTTCCTTATAATTAACTGGATTCTTCAGTAATCCCCTCGCATAAGGAACTCCTGTGAATGCTTTCTTGGCATCGTCAACGGTTTCAGCCTCAATGAAAACATAGCCTCTCATTCCATGGGGCCTTACCAGAGAATAAACTTTTAGCCCTTTCTTTTCTACATTGTTGGCTACAAAATCAACTACCTGATCTTCCCTGTTTGCAGTTGTCCTTAATGTGTAAATTACGCTCATTTTATCAGTATGAATCCTATCTGGATTATAAACCCTATCAGTCCTATGATTGCTGCGCCTATGGCCGTAACCTTGACTATTGTTTGAAACTCCTGTTTCGAAGGCTTCTTAGTTATCTGAAATACCCTTCTGCTTTCTATTATAAATGTTTTGAATTTTATCAGCAGTTTTTTAATCATAAAGTTAAGAAATAAAAACGGATTTATAAATTTATTGAATTAATCAACGAACTCTATTCCGAGCTCGTTTTCCATTGCAGTTTTCTTTTTTGAAGATGTAGTTCTAGTATGCCCAAATATTTGTGGGGAATTAACGCCTGTCACAATCAGCATAACCCTTATTGTGCTTTCCAAATCTTCACTGATGGATGCTCCCCATATGATTCTCGCATCCTCATCAAGTCTTGTTGAAACAGTTTCAACTACTCTTCTTGCCTCGTCCAATGTCATGTCAGGCCCTCCCGAGACATTGATCAGAGCGCCGTTAGCGCCAGATATATCAACATCCAGCAACGGATTTGTTATCGCTTTTTCAACGGCCTCAATGGCCCTGTTGGTCGTGTCTGACTCGCCAACTCCAATCATTGCAACTCCTCCGTTGCCCATTACAGCCTTGATGTCCGCGAAATCCAGATTCACCAATCCTGCTTTTGTGACCAACTCAGCAATTCCCTTGACGGAATTAGTTAGAATCTCATCGGCAACCTTGAATGCCGTATGCAGAGGCAAGTCAGGAGCAAGTTCCAAAAGTTTGTCATTTGGAATTACGATTAAAGTATCAACGGTCTGTTCCATCTTTTCCAATCCAACCATTGCATTGTCATACCTTCTGTTTCCCTCCATCGTGAATGGAATGGTGACTATCCCAACAGTCAGGCATCCAATTTTTTTGGCGAGATCCGCAATAACAGGAGCAGCGCCGGTTCCGGTTCCTCCCCCCAAGCCGCAGGTTATGAATACCATGTCGGCTCCTGTCAGGGCTTTCTTGATGTCCTGCTCAGACTCCTTTGCTGCTTCTTCACCAACTTGGGGAATAGAGCCTGCACCCAAACCACCGGTAACTTCTTTCCCAATAAGTATCTTAACATCAGAACTTGTGTAAAGCAAATCCTGAGCATCCGTATTGATTGCAATCATTTCTGCGCCCTTGATGCCTATCTCAGTCATCCTGTTTATGGTGTTATTTCCTGCACCACCAGCGCCAACGACCTTTATCTTGGCTTTTTGTTTAGAAAGCAATTGTTCAAGCTCTTCATCAATGGCAGAAGTTTTTTGAACCTCTTTTTTAAAACTAAGATTTGCCGCTCTATCAATTATTGAATTCATAAATTTAAAATATGCCCTTAATATTTAAGCTTATTTATTCTAAAATAGTTACATTAGAAAATTTATTCTTTAAAAGTTATCTTGCCAATTTTTATCCTTTCTCTTATTTCTTTTTCCAGCTTTTTCTTCAATTCAGGATCAATCTTGGATGTTATTGTTGCTTCATCATCATTCAATTCAAGTTTGAAGTCTTTCAGTATAAGATCAAGAAGACCCACTAATTGCTCTTTCTTGTCATTGATAATTCTTTTTATTTCAATTTCATAAACGAGATCCCTTCCGGATAAGGGATTATTGAAATCAACCAACGTTCTTCCGCCTGTAACAGAGATAATCTTCCCCATTATTCCCCCCATATTGAGGTGCATGCCAGGAACCGGTTTGACATTTTGCTTTGTGAATTCCCCTGTTGGAACAAGTTTGATCAGATTTTTGTCCTTCTTTCCAAATCCTTCTTCAGGAGAAATTTCGACAGCGTATTTTTTCCCTATTTCCTTGCCGATTAAGAAGTTATCGAGGCCTCTTATTATGTCCCCCTTACCTATGCAGATTACGACTGGCTTATATTTCGTCTCAGGATCATAGATGTTTTCCCTCTTGGCGACATCTTCAATTGTCAGATCAAAAATTCCATCATCTTTGATCCTTGCTACATAATCAATCTCAACGAAATCATTTTCCTTTAACATTTTAAAATTGGCTTTTATTGTTTATATAAATGTTTTTATAATCACTTTGAAATGGAAACTTTTATAAATTATATTCTCATTGTGTTTGAAATGTCATGGCGCGAAAAAGTTGATCCCATAATAAAGACTTATTTGGAGCTGCAGATAAAGGATACCGCTCAGTTCAGGGAATCCTTCTCAAAGGCAAAAGATCCAAGCAAGGCGCAGTTGTGGATTGCAATCGCAAATTTATCAAAGCATATTTTTTCTCTGGAGATGAAAATAAAGTATCTTGAGAAGACGCTGCAGGAGTTGGCCATGTTCAGTCAGGCGGGGAAAAAAAATATTCCTGAAGAAGCAACTCAATCGAAGAAGAATAAGGTTTCTAAAGCAAAGAAGAAAAGATAAGCAAAATCTTTATAAATTAAATCAATTCTTTCCTGTTTATGGAAGGTGAAACAAAACAGACAACGGTTGGCTCCCTCAAAAAGGGAAACTATGTTATAATTGATGACCTTGCGTGCATTGTTAAGGACACCCAGACTTCAAGGCCTGGAAAGCATGGGCATGCGAAAGTCAGACTGGAAGCCGTGGGCATGATTGAAGGTCAGAAGAAAATAATCGTCGCTCCATCGCATGACAAGATAAGCATTCCAATCGTGCTGAAGAAGTCAGCGCAGGTCCTGTCAATAAACAAAGATATTGCAAATGTTATGGACAGTGATTCATATGAAACATTTGATCTGAAGATTCCGGAAGAACTTAAATCCCAGGTGAGGGAAGGAATTGAAATAATATACTGGAACGTCCTTGGGGAAAAAGCAATGAAACAGGTTAAGTAAGATGGTAAAATTTGAAGAAGCACAGAATAGACTGTATAAGAACATGTATGTTTGCAGGAAATGCAAATCAAAGCAGAGAGCGCAACCGCAAAAAGTATTGGCTAAGAGAGTTTCATGCAGGAAATGTGGAAGTAAAGCATTAAGACCAGTCAGAAAAAAATGAATTGGGATTTAATTTTGCTGTTGGTTTTCTTTCTGTCGATTTATCTATTTTATACTAAAAACAAATCCAAATTTGAAGTTCAGGGGAAGGTTTTCTTTCTTTACAGGACAAAGTGGGGACTGAAGCTTATGGATGGAATTTCCAGATGTTGCCCCAAATTTCAGAAGTTTGTCGGATACGTCGGAATTTATATTAGTTTCTTGGGGATGATAATGATATCATTCATCCTGATTCAGGGGACCTTGAAGCTGATTTTGGCTCCAAAATCCCAACCTGCACTGGCGCCTGTGCTGCCAGGTATAGAAGTTGCACCAGGTCTGCCCGTTTTAAGTTTCATGCATTGGATTGTAGTAATATTTATAGTTGCCTTGATTCACGAGTTCAGCCATGGGATTCTTGCAAGGTTACATAAAGTAAAATTAAAATCATCGGGATTCGCCTTCCTTGGCCCTATACCTGCAGCATTTGTCGAGCCTGATGAAAAGCAGGTTGCAAAAAAATCAAAAAAGGCTCAGCTGTCAATACTTGCAGCAGGACCATTTTCAAACATAGTCACAGCTTTCATATTTTTGCTCCTAATTATTCTTATATTTGTTCCAGTTCAGAATTCAATGACCGAGCCCTTAGGGTTGTATGTGGCAGATGTTGTTGAGGGATATCCTGCAGAGCTCTCAGGTTTGCAGAAAAATTCGACAATAATAGGAATAAATGGAAATCAGATTGTATCTTCTGAAGTCTTTGTGAATTTCCTTTCAGAAAACAATGAAACTTTCATTTTAAACACCGGTTCTGGAAACTTCACTATAACTCCTCTGTTAGAAAATGGAAGGTATGTGATTGGGGTCCAGACAATCCAGCTGGCAAAATACGACGAGGATGTTTCAAAGCCGCTGAGATCAGTTTTCATATGGTTTTTTGAGCTGTTCAACTGGCTGTGGATAATCTCACTGGGAATCGGCCTATTTAACCTGCTTCCACTTGGCCCCGTCGATGGCGGAAGAATGCTTTTGGTCGGGCTTGGGTACTTCACAAAGAATGAGCGAAAGATAAAAAATATCTGGAAATACATCAGCTTTTTGATTTTTGCGCTTATTGTGATAAATCTGCTGCCTTACCTTGTTAAGTTGATACTGTGGTTGTTATCGCTTGTGATATGATATGATAGTTGACGTGCATGCACATTTGACGTATGATGATATCTATAGCCAGATAGACGATGTCATAGAGAGGGCAAAGAAGGCAGGAGTCAACGCCATAGTCTCCAACGGGACAAATCTTAAGGATAACAAAAAAGTTTTGGAATTGAGCAGGAGGTATGACATCATCAAGCCCGCACTAGGATTGTATCCCATAGAGGCGGAAAAACTCTCCGATGAAAAGCTGAACGAAGTTTTTGATTTCTTTTACAAAAATAAATTCATTGCGTTCGGAGAGATCGGGCTGGATAAAAAAGAGGGAAAAGATTTTCCAAAGCAGAAGCAGGTCTTTGAAAAGATTTTGTCATTGGCGGAAAAAACAGATAAGCCTGTGATAGTTCACTCAAGAAAAGCTGAACTTGACTGCATTGAGATAATAGAATCTTTCAAGATGAAAAAAGTAGTAATGCACTGCTTCAGTGGAAAATTCAAGCTGGTGAAAAGAATTGAAGACAATGGTTGGTTTTTCTCAATTCCGACAAATATCATAAAACTTTTACATTTTCAGAATATTGTTAAGGAAGTTTCACTGAATCAGTTGTTGACAGAAACAGATGCCCCGTTCCTTTCTCCATACAAAGACAGGATTAACGAGCCAAGTTTTATCGTCGAGACAATAAGAAAAATGTCGGAAATAAAACAAATGGATGAAAATGAAATCAAAAATATAATCTATATGAACTTTCAGAAAATATTTTTAAAAAAATAATTTAATAGAAAAGTATATAAATGATTTATTCAAATAATTGAATATGAACTTAATGAAAAATAAAAATTTATTCTCAACAAAATTGGATAATCCTATAACTTCATGGGACAAAAAGAGGTGAAAATAATGGTACAGAAGAAAAAAGTTGCAAAGAAAAAAGCTACAAAAAAGAAAACAACAAAGAAAAAAGCTAAAAGGAGGAGATAACTAAGTTATCTCCTTGAATTCTTTTTTGAAACCTATAAATTCCTTTTGATTCCCGCGGTTGAATTGTTTCCGATGCAATAAAAGAAAAAATTAGGTTTCACTATTGTATGCATTCAGGTATCCCATCATGAATCCTTCATCAGCATCACTGATCTCATCATTAACCCTTAAATGTTCAATCTCCTTTTTAGAGTACATCTTCAATAAACCTCCTGAAATTGAAAGTTCTTCTTTCATAATCATCATATCCAAGTCCCCTTAGCTGCTGGCCGAATATTTTTTCTATTTCGCCGTCGTTCATATCAACCTCCACCATTTTTCATGAACATCGGCTGAATATTGGCATAAATGCTCTATTGTCGAGATTAAGTTGCTGTATTGGCCCCAAGTTAGAAATTCTTTTTTGCGAAATACCATTTATTCCACCTCCTTACCGATAGAAGTCAGGTTCGTTTATATATCTGGCGCGCACACTTGTCCGGTGGACACTATTTGTAAAATATATCTTGTAGAATACACTTAAAATTCATCCAGAGTTTTAAGGCTTTCATAATTGATGATTGTCTTCCTCCCATTGCCGCCAGAATTCTCCTCTTTTATCGAAATGAACCTGTTTTTCTCAAGTTCATTCAACTTTCTTTTGAAGTTTTTGTAGGAGCCTTTGCCGTAAATGTCAAACAATTCGGAGCTTGACTTGCTGCTGTTGACTTTAATTAGGCTGAGAATTTCACTTAAGTCATCCTTAAGATCTCCGTCATTCTTTGTCTTGAATTCATTTAATTTCAAGATTGCATTCTCTGCCTCTTCGTTTTCAATTATATTCTTGTTTTTAAGTTCGGCAAGATCGCCGCATTCCTTCAATAAATAGACTCCCGTCCTTAAATCTTCAAGCTGATATGTCCTCTTTGCAATGGTTTCAAGCGCCCTCATGCTGAAGATCCCAGAAACAAAGGCATAACTCACTCTTTCTTTTAGTATTCCAAAGATTTCCCCATAATCATACGGCTTGAACTCAAGTAGTTCAGGATTTAATCTTGATTTTATCCTTGAATCGAGCTTCACGATCCAGTCCATGCCGTTTGTGATTAGGATTATTGTCTTGCGGTGAACATCTTCAATTAAAGTGTAAATTAAATCAGGATTGTCAAGCTTGTCAACTTCATCAAGGCATATGACGCAGGACTTCTTGTTCAGTAGGGGGAGAATGCTTTCAATCAAGTCCTCCGTCGATTTGTTTGCAGTGAACCTGTATTCAAGGCAGCTGCATATCTCCATGACGACTTTGTATGAAGTGTTCTTCTTCCAGCAGTTGATGTAAATAGGAAATATTTCTGTCTCCTCCTCAAGCTCCTTCAAGACATGCCTACATGCAACAGTCTTTCCTATTCCCGGTTTTCCAAAGAGAAACAAATTTCTTCCGCTTCTTTCATTAAACAGTGGTTTGATGCAGTTTGCAATGAAGTGCTGCTGGTTCTCCCTATATAAAATCAATTTCGGCTGATAATCATAATCAAGCGCTATTGGATTGAGGAACACCCCCTTTTTTTCCGAATTATCAAAAAATCCCATTGTAGTAAGATACTTTAAAAGAATTTAAGAATTTCTATATTTCTTCAATACCTTCCTTTGTGAGTGCTTTAAGTCTTATGCCAACTCCAAGTTTCAGCAATGCCCCAATCAGCGCCATATGCTCCCTTCCTGTTCCAGATATAAAATTGACATCAACTTCAGTATCCTTGATTTTTCCCTTCAGATTGTTTACTATACTATCTCTTATTTCCTTAATCCCTCCGTTCAGGTCCAAAGGAATAAGCTGAGTATTCTCCTTCTTATTGAAATTTTCTTTCCCAAAATCATTTGTGATAAGAAAGGTCTGATCGAACTGGCTTCCATCAATAAGGTGGTTGACATGGCCCCAGGTTCCTTTCCCTGTTGATAAGCATGCAATTAGTGTTGCCATATTTCTTCTGGAATTTTGGTTGTTTATAAAACTTTAGAAAAGGGGTTTTGTTAAGTTAAATAATGAGGGTAGTTTATTATATATGTTGCAGTAAATATACATTGGAGAAATAAGCCAATTTTGGTATGGCTTCTTCTTGTGGAGTTTTATTATCTATCCCTTGATGTTTTCTGACAAAATTATAGTAAATTTCATATCCTTTCATAATGGCTCTTACACTTCCTAAAGAACCATGAAAACCACGCATTATTTTTGTTCTGTCCCTAATTGAGTTATGCAGTCTTTCTATTTTGTGATTGAATCCTCTTTCAGAAGCTATAACAACATTATGAATTATTGGGCTTTTGTGATTCCAGTGGGTTTTTAATCCAAAACTTTTCTTTAAAACTCTTTCATAGCCTTGTAAGCCATCTGTTATAATCACCTTAACTTGTTCGCCTGTTGCAAACTTCCTATGCTTTAGAACTCTTGTTAGATTGTCTATTGTTCTGCTTTTAATGTAATCAGAAGCAACCACAAAACGAGTTTCTGTATCCATAACATCTACAAACCAATTCTGCTCTCCTAATCTATGAGATTCCATTTCATCAGACATTAATTCTTGCCAAGACTTAATTTGAGTGTTGTTTGTTAAATTGCTTATCATGTTTGCATATTTTACAATCCATCTATAGACAGTTGAATAATGAGAGTTTTTATGAGCGAACATTTGTAAATGTTCTTGTATTTTCCTTAACGACATTCCAGCATAATACATATTCATACAAGGAGTTATCTTATCTTAGTGGTTTTTCATTTTCCAAAAACCATCGTGTCTATAAAATCTATGAGAGCAATCTTTACATTTATATCTTTGAACATTGCCTCTATTTTTTGTTTCTCTAACTCCGTCTTTCTTAATGTTCTTTCCATTGCATTTTTCACAAATTATT
>JAGVZK010000003.1 GCA_018302685.1 Candidatus Woesearchaeota archaeon
AGGATATATAAACTTAACTATTGACCTATATACTCTTCCACCGATATATTTAAATATTAATTATACTAATAACATATATAATATGTAAATAGTAAATATAAACTACAGGGATAGTTTCGAAGGCCAACTCTGCAGTTGATAGAGTCGTTCGCTATGAAAAACCCTACCAATAGAATAAAGGAGAAGGAGCAATTTAAAAGTGTTGCTAAAGACAGCTCCGGTGTGCTCCCCACAGACATATGTCAGTAGGGTATACACAGTTACTTTGAAGACAAAGCTTTGTCAACTTTGTCAACTACTGTTACTTTATTTTTTTATTAAAATCATCCTTCAGCGACTTGAACAGTTTTCTCAGCGACTCAGAAGCCTTAACCAGCTTGCCCCTTGGGTTTTTCCCGGAGACCATCAGGACCGGATCAGAGACAAGAGGATGCTCAATCTTATATGCAGCAGCATCGATCTCAAAGTTCCACAGCTCGCTTCTCAGAGCATTGCAGAGCGTATGATCCTCTCCTTCTATCTCAATCTCCATCATTTCCTTGTTCTCATTCAAAATAGTGATTTCCATAGCAGTCAGATAAAATTTAGTTTTTTAAGCCTTTCTATTCCTCAACTTCAGAATATCTCCTATTGTGAGGCTTGAATCTTTAAGGTTCAGGCTTACATCCTTCCTCTCTTCAAGCTTTTCAATGAGCTTGATGTTGAAAAATTTCTCAAGCTTCCTTGCAAGATTTATCTGGGGCCTTAAATTTCCCCCCTCTATCTTTTGGATAACCGACTCTTTTTCAGCAAGTGTTTTGGCCAGTTCATCCTGTTTCATGCCTTTCTTTTCCCTTGCAGTTTTAACAAGGTTCGCATAATTTTCAACAATGCTCTCGTAAGAATCATTCGTCTTGATGCTTATTGACCTTCTCGGCTCAATAAGAGGCTTCCTTATGGCAACAACCTTTCCATATTTGGAGCATTCGCTGCAAACACCAATCATAACGCCTTCAACTATCGCCTTAATGAGGTTGTCTGACTTTCTCCCGCAGATCTCACAGCTTCCCATAATGATTATTAGGGACAAAAACTTAAATAACTTTTGCTGATTTGCAGAAATCCGCCAGGTTTCCATCAAAGAGGATTCCGCAGTTGCTTATGTCAATTGTTTCGTTGTAAATAATTTGATTATTCTCTCTGTACCTCTCAAGGTAATCGTCAATGAACGGTCTTTTTTCCAGGCAGCCCACAGTATCCCCAAGTATAATATAAGAATCTGTTTCCCTGACAATATGAAATCCTTCTAAAAATTCCCTGTCGTTTACATATGATGGCTCTAAAACATTTTTGTATAATAATATCAGATTCCCCTCTTTTACTTTTCTTTCGGCAAGCTCTTTCCATGGATAGGGCTCCGCTTCCCTCCCAAGATAGTTGATATGCACCCACGCATTGCTCATAAGCCTGCAGCCCCCTAAATAGCCAAGAGGTTCAGTGTAAATACCTTCATCATCAATCTCATAGAGGGGATTGACGAACAGGAAAGAGGCTGCATTGGCCAGAATTATAACAAAAATTAAAATTTCCTTATGCTTGAGTCTAATGATAAATTTATAGGCAAAATAAACAGTTGGAAGAACCAGGGAAAAGAGATATCTCGGGGTTTTAAACGGTGTCTTAATGTAGGAGATGACGGGCAGAGCAAAGGCCAAGAGCATAAGCCAGTCACTCTTATTAAATTTTTTTATGCTGTAAAACAGGCCAAGAACAAAAAAAGGGATTAAGAAGTTCATAACAACAGCCAAATGAGCAATGTCAAAGTTCATGAAGTAATAATCTCTGAACGCAACATTAAGACCATACGAGCTGACAAAGCTGTACATGGCATTTCCCGTCTTGAAATAGTTATAAGCAAACCATGGTGTTACTGCAGCAATGAAGAGTAAGAACGAGATTAAGACACTCTTAATTTTTTTTTGGAACAAGATCAATGGAAGGAGGATTATTGTGTTGTACCTAGTCAAAAAACTCAGTCCAAGAAATATTCCTGAGAAAGATTTGCCCAGATAGGCAACAAACATTTGGATTAAGCCCAAGGCGAGAAGTTCGCTCCCGACATTCATGCCGTTGATCAAAACAAAAGAGCTAAGGCTTAATGCATAAAAATAATTCTCGTTTAGACAAAATTTCTTGGCAAGTTTTCTTGAAGAATAAAAATGAAGGAACCCGGCAAATACTATATACAAGAATTCTGAAGCCTTAAACGTAAAAATGCTGAACATTCCTATCAGGAACGGAACAAGTGGTGGCCTGTACCATTCAAAAAAGCCATATCCTGAAAATATATGCTTTGCATTGAGAACATAGCTCATGAAGTCCCAGCTGACACCGTACAAATGCTGAATCACAAAAAACAGCTCCGCCAGAACAAAAACAGAGTATAGAAATTTCCTGCCGTTTAAAAAATCAAGCTTCATCTTCCAGGATTTTTCTTATTTCATCAAGAGAAACAAAGCCGTCAAGCTTGGCATTGTCATTTATTACAAGCGAGGGCGCAGTAGTTATATTGTAATGGCTTACAAGAAGTTTGACAACATTTGAGTCTTCAATGCTCCTGTCAAAAGAGAACACATGAACGTTGTCATTTGAATTTACGAGGGAATCCAGGACATAGCCCTGATTTCTCGATGAATCATGATCCTGATTGTAGAAATAGAGCACTAGGTCAAAATCAGATCTGCATTCCTTTTTCAGCTCAGTGAACAAGACATAAGATCTCAACTCAACAAGAAAGTACTTTATCTTCAGCAGTTTATAGTCGCTTTGGCTGAACAGGCCCTTATTTTCATACGACGTCAAAGTATCTCCAAGGTCAGCCAGCTCAGGGCTTATGCTTTTTAACAAAGCCTGTGTGGAGCTGCATGATGAATTTTCATCAAACAAATCCAGAAATTCCTTGCTTGAAAGGTAATTTATTGTATTCAGCTCATTTTCATAAATTAGATTGTTGACATCATTTACCCTTAATGAATCAAGCGAGTAGCCCAGATAAAGCCCAAAGCAGAATATCAGGACAGCAAATACCAGGCTGATCAAAAAAACTTTATTTAAATTTTTTACCATTTTCTTTTAGCCCCGAAAATTTCCCCAAATATTGCAGCTATCCAGTGGAACATCGTTAGCAGTGGATAAACTATAAAAAAAACAATCAAAACGAAATTAAAAATCTTTGGTTTTTCTTTAATCATCTCATATGACCTGTACAGAAGGTATAGATTGAGCAGTATTATAACTATGACTGGAAATAAAAATTTGACATCGAAGCTTAGCAGAAGAAACTTGAGGGGGGGAAGGTCCCATCCATAAAATATTTCAAATCTCAGAAGAAGAAATCTTATGACATTATCCCAGAGAATCTTGAACAGCTGGTATGCAAAAATGACAAAAACAAGTGATATCGAAAAAACAGTGAAAAAATTAAGCGGAATCTGGAACAATCCGTAAAACCCATATCTCGGATTGAACAAAACATAATGGTATTTTTTTAAATTGGCCATCATGCCCCTGTACCACCTTACCCTCTGATTCCACAGCTGCCTGAACGTGGAAGGAACATTTGTATATGTGAAAGAATCATGCGCCATAACAAGATCATAATTGTTGGCTTTCAGCCTCATCGCAATTTCAAGGTCTTCAGTAAGATTATTCTCATCAAAATATCCAAGATCTTTTATCAGCCCGGTTCGAAACACGCTAAGAACTCCATGGCTAAAATGCAACGTGCCAAGCCTTGACATCAGCTCCCTCGCAAGGACTGTGAAGGCATACTCTAATTTTTGAAGCCCGGCATAAAACCTTCCCCTGTTGGAGATCTTGATCGCTGAAATCACCCCCCCAACCTTATCGCTGGAAAAATAGCTAAGCACAATCTTAAGTGAATTCTTCGTGACTGTAGAATCCGCGTCGACAACGCCGAAGAATTTGCCTCTGGCAATCCTCAAGCCCGCATTGACAGCGGACGACTTCCCTACTCCCAAATGCTTGTTCCGGATAACTTTAACGCCCCTGAAACCCCTGGCTATCGAATAAGTGCCGTCCCTGCTCCCGTCATCAACAACTATGACCTCAAGTTTGTTCCTTGGATAATCCAATCCTAAAACACTTTCAATTGTTTTTGAGATAGTTTTTTCCTCATTGTAAGCTGCAATTATCACACTAACCAGGGGAAGCTCTTTGAGCCTTATCTTCTTTGATCTCTTAAAAAACATAATGTTGATCCAGAATATTCCGAGAAAAAGCCCAATGAATGACAGTGCCCACAGGATGTAATAAATCATCTAACCCTCCATATTTCAAAGCCATTCTCATTGTATATTCTCCTGAAACTGCCAGGATTATTGCTGAGAAGATACAGGATGCCCTCGTCCCCCCTGCTCCAGACAAGGCCGCTCTTCATCTCTGGCGTTATCAGTATATATTTGATGTTGAATTCATTGAAAAGATCAAGAATCAAGCCCAAGTCCTTCGACTGAAACATCTTCTCCATGAATAAAAGCCTGTCACTAATTCTTGGGGCGTAGGCGTGATTGAAGTCAATGAAATTCTTTCTCTTTGATATTGTATTTACATAAACCCCATAGTCCTCATGCGTCAGGATAACCTCTCTTGGAAAAGTCTTGCCGTTGAGAAAGTTAAGCGCATCTATGAATTGTCCGTCAGGAACCGCCTCGGAGTTTTCATTTATGAACGAAAATCCGGAAAAGATAATCCCTGAAATAAGGATAATCAAAACCAGATTTCTTATCAGAATCGAGCTCCATTTCATTCTGTATATGCATCTAAGCCCATAGGCTGCAATAAAAGAGAATATTAGTGTAACATAGATGATATAATCCTGGTTGAGAGAAAGCATTATGATGTTGATGAGGATAAACAGGTACAGCAAATTATACTTGTATTTTCCGCTCTTCCATACAAATGCGAGGCCCAAAACAACCAGAATAATCATGAATATGCTTAGCCCGTAAAAGCTGCTTATGTGGGATATTAGGTTTTCTACCTCATAGCTGACAACCCCAAATCCAAAATGGGTGATGAACCGGAAGTTCAGGGCAAAAGTGGCAATTGGGACGAATATATACGGAATAAAATTAGAGATTCTTTCAAACCTTTTGAAGTAAAAAAATAGGGCTATAATCCCAAAGAATACATGCATGAATCCGAAAAAAGGCAGCGCCAGATAAATGAGAAGGGACAGAAATCTCAGGAATGTTTTCTTGCTCAGGATAAAATAAAATGCAGCCAGATTCATGAAAAAAGGGATTGTCATGTGGCTGAAGTAGTTGGAGATATACAGGAAAGATGGAGAAAGAAGGACAAAATAACAAACTGCACTCATTACATTGGCGCTAAATTTTAATTTTCTGAGAATGAAATAGAGAATTACCATGCTTGCAAATCCAAAGACAAGTGGTGAGAATATTATCATCTTTTCAATCGACAAGCTGAATGCATAATTAAGAATCACCAAAATGATTGGAGCCCCAAGCGGGTACAGGAATGCCCTTCCCCCAAAACTCAAAAAATCGTAGCTTGGGATGCCGTTGCTCAGTATCATATCTGAAAGTCTTAGATAAAAGTATGGCTCCTGGCCGCTTAGCACAAAGCCCCTGAACAGATAAGAAACAGCGAGCACAGCAAACGAGGCTATAAAGATAAAGTACGGCTTAACAATTAACTGCATATACTGTTTCCTTGATTCTTCCAATACAGTCTCCATCTTCCAGATATTTCAAATCTTCTATCTTATATGTGTTTTTAATGTCTTCATTTATGTAAATATAGTCAACCTTATAATCATCCAGCAGGCTGGCCGCTTTATTTCTTGACCATGTAATATAAATCTGCCTTATATCCTCAATCCTCTGGTTCGTGTCTGGGGCCAGCAGGAAATTAGTATCTGCGACATTTCTAAATCCGTGATAGCTCAGAACATGCCCATATCCCACTGGTGCAACCATCACTGAATTGGGCTTGATGTTCTCCTCCATCCATTCAAAATCACTCAAATCCTGGAACTTATTTTCATACGCAGTGTAGCTTGGAAAAATGGAAAGCAGTCCAAATAAAAGGACAAAAACAAAGACAAATAACCTGGAAAATCTGCTTAACTTCGTCTTTTTAATGTATTCAAAAAGCCCCTTTATCCCCAGCGACGAAAGCAGAACCAGCCCAAGGGACAGGAACAGCAGGCCGGTATTAAACTCTATAAATTTAAGCAGCAGCAGCAGGGAAATTCCCAAAAGAAGTGATGAAACAAATATAACTGACTCCTTCCTCGTTCTTAGCCCTCTGTAAAGCCCCCATATACCAAAGATAAGCGGAATAATTCCAACAACATAGAACCATGAAAAAATATCAAAATTTTGAAAGTAGCCGTCAGTGAGCAGCTGCGGTATGTTCGATCTGATGAAGCCGAAGCCATGCTCAAGAAGGGCCTTCTTGAAGAACAGCATGTTTATCAGGAGTATAAGAAAAAAAGAGAATATAATCAGCTCTATTTTTTTCTGCGCTATTTTGATGTTTTCAGAAGACATAAGGAGAATATAGAAAGTGAATATCAGAATAAGGATGAACGAGGATGAATGAATGATTGGAAGAATAAAACTCAGCACTATGAAAAGGTTGAAGTACCTCTTGTTGTCGATTTTTATGAAACACAGCATCATCATGGCAGTCATTGGGAACACCAGGCTGTAGACCGTCACCTGATTGGCAAGGACTATCGAATAAATCGGGATTATTGACGATAATAAAGAGGTTAACAGGGAGCTTCTCTCATCATTCGCCATTTCTCTAGATATGAAGTAGACTATGATTGGGATGAAGCTTAAAAGAACGGCGGGGATAATCTTGAGCAACACAGGCAGGAATGAGATTACAGCAAATAAATAATAAAAAAGTATTGGAGAGACAAAATATCTCCCTGAATAGCTAAGCTCATCGTAATAAATAGGTTTCCCCGTCTCCTTGATGTGCTCAAAAACTCTCAGGTTGTAATAACTTGTGTCGCCATTGAAATTACTGGATGTCAAGCTCAAAAACAGGTTGAAAGCAAGCCCGGCTACAAATATTAAGAAAAGGTACCTAAGATGCTTCTTCATTTTCAAATTTCGTCTTTAATTCATCACCCACAACATCAAAGTAATCAAAGAATTTCTGGGTCAGCTTAAGAATCCTTGTTCTTCCGGATTTTTCAGAGGCGACAAATTCCATCTCTTTCAGTTTTTTAACATGGTCGTATGCTCCATTCCCTCTTATCTTGATTATGTCCGACTGCAGGCAGGGGTTTTTGTATGCAATAAAAGCCAGAGTCTCCTGCGTCGGCTTGTCAAACTCCGTCTCGCTCAATAATTTTGTAGTGAGATACAGATATTCTTTTTTGATGTTCAATTTGAATTTTCCGCCGTTTTCATTAATCTCCAGGGAGCCTAAGCTTTTTTTGTAATCTTCAGCGAGAGAATTCAATGCGTCTTTCAAAGAGCCCTTGGAGGCAATGCCGGTCAGTTCGGACAATTCATTCACATCAACATATCTACCTGTTGTGAACAAAACCGCCTCAATTCTATTCTTTATGTCCTGCATGAAACTAATGAAGCAGGCTGATTTTTAAATGTTTTTACAAAGGTCTCTGTCGCAATAACGGGTGATGATTCTTAAGTCGAATGCGGGTGATAATGAATTTTTACCTGAAATTATAGTATAAGACATTAATATTTCCTCAAAATTTATACATGGGATAAACTTAAAAAATATTTCTATTTTGTAATCATAGAATGGTAACTTTTAAAAATTAGAGAAAATTTACTAAATCATGGAAATTTATTTACCAACAGCGGGAATTAATTTACCAATGTATCTCGGGACAATGATAGGACCTGTTTTTGGAGATATTTTACTTAGAGGTTTATCATCCAGATTAGAAGAGAAAGTCCGAGGGAGGATGTTATTCAACTGCCATAGCCCTGTTTTTATAAAAGATCACTCTGAAACAGAAATTGGAAACTTGGTAGAAGAAAGGGCTAAAGAAATAAAAAGATTAAGACTTCATAACAACTGGCAGTTTGAAAGAGATGATAAAATAGAAGAGAAATTAGAACCTTATATTGATATGCTATTTTCTGAAGAGATATTCTATATTGATAATGAAGATATTCTCTTTAATATTTCTAAATTAAAGAGGGGGGTAAAAAAGAAAGGTGATAAAATAAAAGTTATTCCAGAATATTACGAAGATGAATTTAGGAAATATCTTAAAAGTAAGACACCGCCTCAATCAATAAGAGGTAAATTGAAATATGGCTTTAATCTTAAAAAATTCGGCGCAAATATCATACTTAATCAGGTTTGGGAGCAAGCAATATTTCCGGCTCTTTCCGAAGATAATAAAATTATATTGTCTGGGCCAAATGTTTTAGGACCTTATAGTTTTAGAGCTGCAATGTTATGTGCCTATTCTGGAGATTCGGATATTTACTTAACCATTCACAGCTTAGCAAAAGTAGCTGATTCTCTTAAATCTAGATTAGGAGAAAGAGGAAGATTGCCTATAGATTACATAATTGAATCTTGTTCTGGTATCGTAGATACTCCTGACTTCCTAAGATATATGGCCACATTACCTATTAACGATAGAAAAATTATAACCCTAGACGAAAACAGTTTAACCAAAGCTAGAAAGGCCCTGGTCAAATATTATAATCTTCGTAAAGTCTTAGACAGGGAAGAACCTGAAAAAAAACAAGGAAGCATTGAGGATTATATTAAAACGATATATTGCATTAGTGACAAGTTCTTTAGAGATGTTCATTTAGTTAGTCAAGCATACTCAAAAAAAGAAGAAATTACTTTGTGGAAAAATTGTGTGAGAGATGCCGAATTAATTATTGGGAGAACAATATGAAATTTATAGAAGAGACATTAAAAGAGAATCCCAAAATAAAGTATATAGGCCTATTTGGTTCCAGATCTAGAGGTAACAATTTTTTGAATTCAGATGTTGATTTAGTCTTATTGGGAACTCTCTCAGAAGATATTAAAGAGATAGAAGATAAAGCTGTATTGGAGTTCAATGCACCAAAAGCAGATATTTACCTTCTTAAAAGAGAATCTATAGAGCATCCTACTGTAAATCCAAAAACAGTTACAATGGGGCTTGATTTAATAGAACTATACAGAGATAAAGATGAGAATGAAGTAAGTCTAAACATAGGAGAGCTTGATTCGAAATGGTTTTGCTCTTTTTTAGAATATGAGAGATTAAGAACGCTCGAAATATTTTATGATAAAGAGGCAACGCCAGATTATATTAAAAAAATGCCCGGGGGGAGGAGATCCTATGATGAAATAATTTGGTTATCAAAATTAGCAAATTGGAATATAGACTTGCCTTTAGAATTAAAAGATCACTTAAGTAGAATAAAATTTGGAGTATTAAACCGAGATTGGAAAGAAGAGATTAGCCGACAAAAAATCTCTTTGGATAGGATAATTTTTGATTTAGAATGCAGTTTGGTAGATGGATTGTATAAATCAATGTCTAGGGGGGACTCGGCGCTAGATTATTTATCCAACGAGCTAGCACGGACACTTCGCTCAACAAATCCAAAAGAATTAGAGAAGATTTACTCCAAGAATATAGATTTAAAAAATCAGAACTCGTGGCTAATACAATATGTGTTAGCATTCAATAGCCTTATCCCTGAAGAAATAGCGGAAGAAATAGCTTCTGCACAAAGAGCAAATTTATTCGATTATGAAATAAAAAAATCTTTGTTACAAAATAGAGCAATAAAAAATAGAAGATTTTCAAAAACGGTAGAAATTTTGAGTGAGGACAAAAATCCAATAGTCAAAACATATGCCAACTTGATTAGAGATCCAAATTATGTCCAAAACTTTCAGATAAATCAAAGAAGATTTTTAAGAGATAACGTCAACCATATTTTATGAATTTTTCTATTTCGTTCCAATATCGTTTTATTAGTTCTTCCGACAGCCCATGCCCTAAATTATGTTCTATTAATCTGCCCTTTTTAATTTTCTTAATTATCTCTCTTGTATGCTCAATTGAAACTGTCTTATCCTCTTGATCATAAAAAACAAGTAAAGGACAGTTTAATTTTTGCAAATAGTATTCTGGTGACAACTCTTTGAATTTGTGTAGCTGATTTATTAGATTATTAAATTTGATTCTGTATAAATTTTGATACGCTCTTTTTACAAAATCTGACAAATGTGACAAATTTTGCTCTTCATATGTTGTATTATGTTTGTCAAAATCCCAGACGGGGGCCGAAAGTATAATTCTAGAAATTAAATGATTTGATTTTGCTACTATGCTACATGCAATCGCCCCACCAAAGCTTCCCGTTAAAAAAATTAAATCTCTATTTTTAAAAGATTTCTCTTCCATATCCCATAAACTGACTATTTTTCCTCTATTTATATATTTAATGCATTGTGTTATGTCGTCTGATGGATTAGATTCTAAAAAATATCCTTTGCTTTGGAATGATCCTCCATATCTTAAATAAAAAACATTAAACCCATTTTCATAAAAGAATTGCATTAATTCATCTTCATTGTTTGAACTCGGAAAACCAGGCAAAATAATTATAGCATCGACAAAATCATCTTTATGAACTAAGAACTCAAAAAATATTTTATTATAATATGCTTTTAAAATTGGTTTTGTCATAATTACTTTATAACCTTGACATTTATAAAAGATTCGTATTTGTTTAGCTGATTTTTGAGAATTCTGTTATTTGGTAACTGTTTAGCTAACCGTATAGATATTCCCTTTAATTAGGTTACTACATCACAATAATATTTATATACTATCTATTCTTAGTTTATATATGAAAAGAGACGATGGTAGAAGTATTT
>JAGVZK010000004.1 GCA_018302685.1 Candidatus Woesearchaeota archaeon
GTATTATTTTGTATTGTGTATGTTGAAGTGACAAATGCCATTGCAGAACACAAGAACTATAACACAGAAATGTTTATATAGTTAAAATGCAAATTTGATTTCATGAAAAGAGAAATTCTAGTGTTCCTCGTCCTCGGAGTAGTGGTCTTTTCCCCTGTGGCGGAGGCATTTAGTTTTAATGAAGTCTTTTCAAGCATTTCAGATTTTTTTAAAAAGATTTTCAATCCAGGCTCTGTAGCAACATCTCTGGAGAATGTTCCCAAAAGTGTTGGGGCCGAGTTGAATCTAGATGGATCTGTAACCGTCAGTTGGACTTACGAATTTCCTCAGGAGGAACAACAGGAGGATTCATCTGAGGGGCCAGAGCAGGGTGCGGGCACATCTCCAGAAAGTGGAAGCCCAGCCAATCCAACCGATGAAGATCAAGGGTCGGAGATTATTACCCCTCCAGTTGATTCAAATGATAACGTTGATTCAAATGATAACGAAGAGTCAATCCCCAGTGATAGCGAAAAGTCAATCCCAAGTCCAATTCTTGGTTCAGGTGAAGGGTTGCCTGCAACAGGAAGTGCCGTTTATGATTACAAGCAGTATAAATTTGAAGTGAGCAGAGACGCTGTGTCAGGTGCGGAAACAATGAGTGTCCTCATTTTAGCAGCAAACTCATGCAATCAGAATGATTGCTTCTATCAGGACATAAACGTTCCGGAAGGAGTGTACCAGTATAGAATAAGGGCAGTAATGGATAGTATCCCAAGTTCTTGGAGTTCTCCTTCGAATACAGTAGAGATTCTAATTAAGCAGACTGAGAATGATAAAGGTGCTGGGACAGAAACTCATTTAGAGTGTCAGGGTTATTCATGTGTGGAAGTTTCAGGACCGGCAGACTCAACAACAGAGTCTTGTTCATCGTTCCTTGATTGTATTGAGTATGGAGTTGATTATCATAAAGAATGTAAAATAGCCGGCGGTGCCTATATGTGTGGATATGCACTTGGTCCGGGAGACTCGACAACCGAATTTTGTTCTGTTGACGACGATTGTGTTCCGGAAAATCAGGAGACTCACTTGGCTTGTAGCACTACAAATCAGTGTGTTCCAGTTTTAGGTCCGGGCTCTGATGAATGCTCTAAATCCTCGATCTTGAATGATTGTCTTAAGGAGAATAATAACTATTACTTAACCTGTGACAACTTGCAATGTGTTTCAAAATTATATGATTCTTCGGACTCAACAATAGCTATTCCCAAAAATAGTTGTTCGGTGGATGAGGATTGCTTGGAATCAGAATTCAAGGATTTTGACAAGGATTTTGAACCACCTATACTTGAGCCTGAAGAACCACCTATACTTGAGCCTGAACCACCTGCATCCGGCGGTGGAGGATCTGGGGGAGGATCTGGTGGAGGATCTGGGGGAGGATCTGGTGGAGGATCTGGTGGAGGATACCTTGATGCGCAAGTTGGAGATAATTCAGGTTCAACTCAGGAATTTCAGGATGAGCGGACGCAACCTCCTTTATCACAGAATCTTTTAGGAGCTGCCGAAGGAAATGAAGGATCTTCAACAGTTTTGATTGTGGCAATAATAGTGATTGTGGTTGCCGTGGCGGCTTTGCTGATAGTTTTTAGGAATAAAATATTTAAAGGGTCTCCAGCTAAAAGCAATAAAAGTAATTACTCACTTAGTTCATCAAATGAGGCAAAGATAAAAGATTATATAAGCAAGGCAAAAGCGGAAGGGATGAGCAATAAACAGATAAAACAATCTATGGTGAAGTCAGGCTGGAAAGAGCAGGACATAAATAAATATCTTTAAATACAAATAAATTCTTTTTATTGTGAAAGAGGTGTGAATATGAAACTATTGTCGGAATTGATTAATTCTTTAGGTCCATCTGGTTATGAGGATAATGTCAGAGCTATCATAAAAAAGGAGATAACTCCTTATGTCGATGAAATAAAGACAGATAAGATGGGCAATCTAATAGCAAGAAAGAGAGGAAAAGGCCAGAAATTAATGCTGGCTGCCCACATGGATGAGATAGGGGCAATGGTGAAGGCAATCTCGGAGAGGGGATTTCTTAACATCTCAAGGATAGGAGGGATAGAACCAATAAGCCTCATTGGCCTGAGAGTGAATATCCTAAGAGGAAATAAAGTCATATGCAAGGGAGTAATATCGTTCAAGGAGCTCCATGATGATTTAGAGATGCCTGAGGCGATACCAAAGATTGAAGATATTTATGTTGATATTGGTCTTGAGCTTAATGCCCTGAAGAGAAAGGTGAAAATAGGAGATTATATAGTCCCTGATGCTGATTTTGATTTTCTTGGAGATAAGAACATAATATCTGGGAAAGCCCTTGACGACAGGATTGGATGCTATGCTCTCATCCAGGCTGCAAAAAAATTGAAAAAATCTCCACTTGACATTTATTTTGTTTTTACAGTCCAGGAGGAGATTGGCTTGTACGGTGCAAAAACTTCAGTGTATGACATAAACCCAGATTTTGCCATTGCAGTTGACACCACTATTTCCAAAGATGGATCAATAAAGGAGCACAAGCTGGGTCACGGCCCTTTTCTGACTGTAAAAGATTCAGAGTTGATTTCAAACGCCAAGCTGAATGAGCATATCAAGAATCTGGCCAAGAAAAACAAGATAAAGATACAGCTTGAAGTTGAGGATACGGGGACGACGGACGCAACAAACATAATGCTACATAAGGGGGGAGTTCCCGCAACAGTTATCTCAGTTGGAATCAGGAACATCCATTCAACAATTTCAATTGCACATTACCAAGATATAGTCAAGACGATTGAATTGCTTCTCCTTGTCATGGAGAATCCACCGAGATTAAAATGAAAAAGCTGGCCTACATTCTGCTTGCAGGATTTCTCTGGGGTTTTATTGGTGTGTCTGTGAAATTGATAGATCATGAGATAAATCCATTTACACTCAACTTCTTCAGGTTTTTTGCCGCATTTTTGTTCCTTCTGATTATTTCTCCATTTATGAGAAAGAATGAAATGAATTTGGGAAAAAAAGATATTAAGTCGCATGCAATAATAGGTCTGCTCTTCGCTCTTACAACTTCAACTTTTGTCTATGCCATTTCAAGGACGACGATCGCAAACACTGTGCTGCTTCAGTCCCTTCAGGCATTTTTTATAATGATCCTCGCTTACTTTATGCTTCATGAAAAGATCACAACAACTAAGGTGGTGACTTTGGTCTTTGCACTCATTGGAATCTACATAATAAATCCGCTCGGAACCGGGGATATGGTAGGAAACATAGTTGCAGTTATTTCAGGGCTTTTTTTTGCACTGCTGACGGCCTATATGAGGTTTACTGACAGGAAGGTTCATCATTCCCACACGATATGGTTTATGTTCTTTGCAGCGCTGTTCATGCTTCCATTCCCATTCATGTTTGGGGTTGGTTTGCTTTTGGAAAATTTAATCTATGTTCTGATACTTGCAGTCCTTGGAACGGCCTTGCCTTACCTATTCTACAGTCTTTTCATAGAGAAATCAGAGGCAGACATCGCGGGATTGTTCTCAGTGATAATGCTTCCGCTATCCTCGATAATATTTGGAATTCTTATCATCGGTGAGTTTCTTACGATTACAACAATGGTAGGGGGCGTTATTTTGATATCTTCAATAATTTATCTGGAGTTTCACAGGAAAAATATTTGAGGAGAATTTGAGCCAAACAAGAAGAGTTATAGGAACATCGTTCCGAAGGTTTGATCTTTCGAATTTTGAACCATCTTTGATTCCGTAGAAGGTTTAATTCCTAATTACAGTGGCAAATATTCTAAAAAATATAAATAAGCGCTATAACAATCACAGAGCTCAAAAACAGGATTCTATGATAATAAACCATACAACCATTAAAGTTATTCTTTAATACTTTGAACTAAGCAATAAACTTTTGATCATGATGCAGGGAATAGATACACAATTCAAATCCGAATATCAAAAATAACATATTTTTGAAGTGCTGCCAATTTTGTAAAAACTAGGGCTTGTACCTCAAAACAGTTCTTGGGAAAGGGATTGCATCTTTAATGTTGTCTAATTTGCAAATCCATGACACTAACCTTTCAACGCCCATTCCAAAGCCGCCGTGAGGGACTGAGCCGTATCTTCTTGTATCGAGGTAAAAATTATACTCATCTGCTCTTTCTCCATCCTCCCCTAGTCTTTTTTTAATCTCCTCAATGTCGGATTCTCTTTCGCTCCCGCCTATAATCTCTCCATAGCCCTCTGGCGCAATGAAGTCAACGCCATTTACAACTTCTTTTTTTGAATCTTGTGATTTTTTCATATAAAATGCCTTAACTTGTTTTGGATAATGAGTGACGATTACCGGAGTGTCATGCAATTCGCTTAACTTATCCTCTTCAACAGTCCTTAAATCCTTGCCCCATGGGATGTTGATTTTGAACTTTTTTTTCAGCAATTCCAAAGCCTCATCATAGGTTATCCGGGGGAATTCCTTCTCGACTGTAGGCTCTAAATCCTTTGCATCCCGTCCAATAATTTTCAGTTCCTCCAAGTTCTTTTCAAGGACTTTTTTAACAACGAACTTGATTGTTTCCTCACCGTAATCAATTATATCCTTGAAGCTTGCCCATGCAACTTCCATCTCAGCATGCCAGTATTCTGTCAGATGCCTTGATGTCTTTGATTTCTCGGCTCTGAAGCTTGGGGATACGGTGTAAATTTTCTCGAGCGAGAATATTGCAGGCTCCGCATACAACTGCCACGTCTGCGCTAAAAAAACACCCTTGTTCCCAAAGTAGGGAACATTGAACAAAGTTGAACCTCCTTCGCATTGGACAGACTG
This sequence comes from Candidatus Woesearchaeota archaeon, assembly GCA_018302685.1. Classification (GTDB taxonomy): domain Archaea; phylum Nanobdellota; class Nanobdellia; order SCGC-AAA011-G17; family GW2011-AR20; genus JAGVZK01. The sequence continues at coordinate 4,864 of JAGVZK010000004.1, forward strand.
GAATATCGGAGAGTGATACTCGTAAAATCCCTTGCTTCGGAAGTATTCGTGGATTGCCCCGAATACAGTTGATCTTATTTTCAAAATTGCAGTCATCCTTCTTGATCTCAGCCACAAGTGCCTGTTATCAGCCAAGAATTCAATGCTCTGGTCTTTCGTGATAGGATATTTTTCAGCAAAATGAATAACTTTTAGTTTTGAAACTTTTACTTCGTATCCTGTAGGAGCCCTTTCATCCTTGCTTACCTCACCCTCAATTTCAACAGAGCTTTCAATAAGCAGCTTATTGGAATCTTCCCACTCATTTTTAGAAACATTGTCCTTTTCAATTACGCACTGGATTATATCAGAAGAGTCCCTAAGGACTATGAACTTCAATTTATTGCTTCCCCTCTCTCGGTAAACCCATCCCCTGATGTCCACTTCACCCTTTCCACGCTTTATCGCTTCTGAAATGCTGATAAATTTCATAAGTGTTTTAAACTCTCTCAATTTTATAAATATTATGTTTAAGCTAATAGCGGAAGACAAGGCAAGACAAGGGATATTCAGAGTGAACAATAAAAAAATACAAACCCCCTTTTTTATGCCTGTTGCAACAAAGGCTGTCGGGAGGTATATAGGCTCTCTGGACTATTCAGAGCTCGGGGCAGAGGCGATAATTTCAAATTCTTTTTTGTTGAGTTTAAATCCGGGATTGGATCAGATAAGGGACATACACAAGTTCATGAATTTTAATGATATTATCTTCACAGACTCAGGGGGATTTCAGATAATAAGGTCCATGTACATAAGATCGGCAGAGGATGGAATCATTTTTAGGGATCCGTTCACAGGCAGAGAACAAATATTCTCGCCAGAAAAGGTTATTCAAACTCAGAATAAAATCAATTCCGATGTTGCAATGGTTCTTGATGATATGTCTCCATTTAATTCTTCAAAGGAAGCGGCTGTGAAGTCCCTGAAAAACACTCACGCATGGGCGGAAGTCCAGTTGAGACTTCATCACAACAAACACCAGAGTTTATTTGGGATTATCCAGGGCTCATTTTACAAGGACTTGAGGGAGAAGTCGGCAGAGTTCATAACCTCTTTGGATTTTGGGGGCATAGCAGTGGGTGGGCTGGCAATAGGGGAATCAAAGGAAAACACAAAGAAGGCGCTGTCATGGGTGAAGCCTTTTCTTCCGGAAAATAAATTGAGGTATGCAATGGGGATTGGGGAGATAAACGACTTGTTTTATTTCATAGAGAATGGAATTGACTGCTTTGACTCAGTGTTCCCGACGCAAAATGCAAGACATAATACAGTTTTTACATCAGAGGGAAAATTGTACATTGACAAGTCAGTGTATAGGACAAATCAGAAAAGTTTGGATAAAAATTGTGGCTGTAAGATATGCAGGAATTTCTCAAGGGCGTACTTGAATTATCTTGCAAAAAACAACGATCCCATGGCCAATTATTACCTCAGCTATCATAATCTGTATTTCTACCAGGATCTAATGAAAAAGATACAAGTATCAATAAGGGAGAATGAATTCAGCAGGCTGAAGAGATCAGTTCTAAATAAGTATCAACTCAAGAATTAAGAATAGAAAATAAAACCCAATGAGGCTGTAGCTTAACACTTTCTGGTTTTTTATATGATGCTTGAAGAACAGGTACATAATGAATGCAACAAGGAAAAGTACAGGGATATTGAAGTACAGGATTAGGCTGCTGAACTTTATGGGGCTGATTACAGATGCGACTCCGATGATGAGCAGGATATTTATTATGCAGCTGCCAATGAGGTCTCCGACCAAAATCCCTCTGAATTTCTTTCTTGCGGCCTGTATTGTGACACTCAACTCGGGAAATGTTGTTCCTATTGCAATCAAGACTCCAATGCCTTCTTTTGAAATATTAAAAAAGTTGGCAATGTCAACAGCAGAGCTGACTAGATATTTTGCAGAGAATATCAAAACAAGCAGGCTTAAAATAAAATAAAAATAATTCTTTATTCTATTAAAATGAGATTCTTCCTTTATTTCATGAATTTTAATATGTTTCTTTAAATACTCTTCAGGTTTTTTCTTTCTTCTGAGCACATCAAACATGTAATAAACAAACATTAAAAGCAGGGCCATGCCCTCAAATAATGTAATTTTCAAATCCAAACAGAATATGAAAAATAGTATATAAACAAGAAATAAAAATTTCAATTCCCTTAGAGTATCTTCATTTTTCTTTAGATAAATTACCATCAAAAGTGAAATTCCAAATATCATGGCAATGTTTGTTACATTAGCCCCGACAACATTGCCGATTGTTAAAGAACCTTGTTTGGAAATAGAGGCAAAAATACCAGAGAACAGTTCAGGAACAGAAGTTCCGATTGCAACCAATGTTAAACCTATAATTAAATCACTGACTCCCAACTGTTTTGCAATCTTTGAAGATGATTTAACAAAAAGACCTGAACTGAAAACCAGAAGAACCAAAGATATTATTAATATTAAAATTTGAGGAATCATAATTTGCCCCCCTTTTTCAGGTGGCTCCAAACCGTGACCACCCCTATGTTTAATCTTTTAGCTATCTTTTCACAACCCAACCCATTTCTTCTTAATTTCACCATCAAAGGTGTTAGTTTAATAACCTCTCTGTGAGGGGTTGTATAAACATCATAATTTTTAATTATTTTCTTTAATTTAATCTTTTTGTAATTAATTGTAAAATTAATCCATTTATAAAAAGTTTCTATTGACCTCCTATCCTGAATCCTTAAGTCATACTTATCATGCCTATTCCCCTTGAGAAGAATTCTCCCCAAGATTGTATACCTTATTCCAAAGTTTCTTAATAATCCTCCAATTTCATTTAAACCTTTAAAATTAATGGAGGTTAGACTTATCCTTCTTGAATTTTCATCAACACATCCTTCAGAATCACTAAAACCCTTAACAAAACTTGCCTGTATATTTAAACTGGAATTTTTAATGTGATAAGGGACATTCCATGTTTTTGTCTTAAAATTCCCATACTGAGCTAAATTTTGGCAGGCATTTTTAGAGCATAACCTTGTGCAATATTGATTGTTCCAATTCTTTATTTTAGAGATTCTTATTTCATTAGTTGTCCTTATTCCATAAACCTCGTGTAAACACCTTCTAAATTCATTGAAGAATTCTTTACTCGTAACACTTAAACATATCTGATATGCTCTTTTTTTATTGCTTAAAAAGCCATCACCGCACAATGTGCCCAAAATATAAGACTTTTCTAAGCTCATTTTCTTACTGGATTTAGGCAATGAATGTTTAAATATTTTTATTCTACCTTTAACGACCCCAAGTTTTGCAGCTTCACTTTTTTTACGCCTTTTAATATTTAGATTATTCAAATGCCATATAACCCCCGAATGATACCTTCCAAGACTCTTCGCAATTGACCTAGTAGACTCCCCATTATTATAAAGTGTCTTGATTTTCTTTATTTCATTTTTAGTATACTTAACTCCATGCATCTTATCTTTTTTTTATAATTATCTCCAATTCTTTACCTTCCTTTAATTTCCATTTCTTGACAATTTTTTTTGGTATTGTAACAACATAACTGTTTCCAGACTTCCATAATTTAGCATCAACTTCTCTCATCATAATGTATATACACGGTAAGTACATATTTAAATGTTCCGTTCAGAATCAAGGTGATAATCTATCGGGGTCTCTAGGGAAGAGTATAGACTCCCTTATATTATCCAATTTCAATAGGCATTGAACTATCCTATCCAATCCTAAACCAACCCCTCCATGGGTTGGGCATCCAAATCTGAATATATCTTTGTACCCTTTTATTGAATCAAGGTTTACCCCTTTTTCTTTTCCCTGTTGTTTTAAAATCTCATACCTATGCTCTCTTTGTGCTCCGGTTGCGATTTCAGTTCCATTGAAGATTAAATCAAACGATTTTGTACTATTTTTGTTGTTTTTTGGTTTCATATGATAAAAAGGCCTTTTGCTCCAAGGATAATCTGTTACAAAAACAAATTCTGAATTATATTTTTCCTTCACAATCTCGCCTATTAATTTTTCAGCCTCAGAATCAAGATCATCTTCCTCACCTAATTTCTTTCCACATTTATCCAACATCAATTTTACTTCCTTCATTTTTATTCTTGGAATCTTATTGGGAATTTTTAATTCAATATTAAGGGTGTCAAGTTCATACTCACACTTAGCGGTTGTATGCCGAATAATATATTTCATCATTCTTTCAACAACATCCATAACATCATCTTCGCTTTCTATAAAACCCATCTCCATGTCTACGCCAGTAAATTCTGTAAGATGTCTTACTGTACGACTTTTTTCAGCTCTAAAAACAGGACCTATTTCATAAACCTTTTCAAAACCTGCAGCAACCATCATTTGCTTGTATATCTGTGGACTCTGGCTTAAATATGCCCCTTTATTAAAATATTTCACTTCAAATAATTCAGCCCCAGATTCAACTCCTGATGAAGTTATCTTTGGGGTGTTGATGTTGATGAATCCCTCTTCAGAAAAAAAATCAACTATTGCTTTAAAGATTTCAGATCTTATTCTAAATATTGCGTTAACCTTGGGGTTTCTTGCATCCAAAAATCGATTATTTATTCTTTTATCAATTTGGGTTGTATCCTGAACTAAATCAATTGGCAGCGGAGTCTCTGCTTTGTTCATAACCTCAAAGTCTTCTAACAGTAATTCTTTCTCCCCGGATTTTTTCTGGCCTTTTTTCATAATCCCAGAAGCAACAATCACAGATTCAGGCGTTAATTTGTTTATTTCCTTAAACCTTTGGGAAACTATCTGCAATACTCCTGTCCTGTCCCTTAAATTAATAAAATTGATGTTGCCCATGGATTTTATTTTTTCAACCCAGCCAGCTACAACAACTTTAGAATTATCCTTTTCGTTTAATGCATCTTTGACATATTTTCTTTTTTCAAGATTCATACCTTAAAAATGCTAATCCAATTATTTAAAACTTTCCAAACATAGTTATTTATATGAAAAATAAGCCAAGAGACAAGTTTTATTGTGGAGTTAGGAAGGAAATTATAAAAATGCGAATTCCTAAATTAAATAGGAAAAATTTTGAATTGTTGAAATACTGGATTTCCGAACGATATAAAATACACCTAAAAAAAGATATTCAAAAATTAAGTCCTCCCTGGACAAAGGATGAAATTTTGCAGAAATACAGATTCACAAATGTAAGAAGAGAGCATGATAAAGAAACAAAGTGGCTTATTAAAAATATCTGTTTAAATCAAAAACTGACTTATGAAAATAAGATATTAAATACCATTTTATTTAGACTATTCAATAAATCTTCAACAGTTGAGGAAATTGGCTTGATAAATTTTGATAGGGAATTTTCTTTTAAAAAAATGAATAAAAATAAAATTTATTTTTCGAATGCTTTTTTTACAAGCGGGCCAAAAACCACAGCCAATAAATTATTTCCAAATGAAAAAAATATGACGAATAAAATAATAAAATTGGTTTATTATCATAAAAAATTAAAAATAGCTGACAGAATAAAATCATCAGAAAATCAAAAACAGGTTTTTGATAATTTGCTGAGTATGCCCGGAATAGGGAAATTTCTTGCGTATCAGATTTTTGTTGATTTAACCTATATGGAAGAATTTCTATTTAGTGAAAATGAGTTCACAATTGCGGGGCCGGGGTGTATTAAAGGGCTGAAATTAATATTTGATGATTTTGATAAAATGAATTATGAAGAAGCCTTGTTTTGGTTGAGGGATAATCAAAATTTATTTAATTTTAATAATTTATTTCAAGATTTAGAAGAATATGACAAAAAAATTAATGTGATGTCTCTTGAAAATTGCATGTGTGAGATTTCCAAGTATATTAGGGCTTGTAATGGAAAAGGAAGGCTGAGAGCGAAGTATGTTATAAAATGGTAGTTTTCAAATTTGAGAAAGTTTTTAAGATATAATGAGTTCAA
>JAGVZK010000005.1 GCA_018302685.1 Candidatus Woesearchaeota archaeon
CCTTAGGAAAAACTCCAGCAGAAGAGGCAGGATTTGCTATTGACTTAGGAAAGAATAAGTGGAGAAAGTTGATAGAAATAGCCTCTTATTTCAAAAATTATGCCCCGTAGAGTTTACATTACACTAAAACTATTCAATGAGAAAATCATTCAAATGATTTAATTTATCTTTGTTGGTTCTGTCAGAATTGAGAGATAAATCGTTTTCAAAAAAAAAGAAAGAATTAAAGCTGGGTTTCTATCACCTGCTGAAAGTTAGCGAATGGCTGTGCACCGCTGACAGGCACATTCCCAACAAGGAAATAAGGAGTCCCTCTTCCGCCGGAAGCTGATGCGTCTTTCAAATCATTTTGTATTTCACTAGCATACTTCTGGCTGTCAAAGCATTCATTGAACTGTCCGGTGTTTAATCCAAGATCAACTGCAAACTGTTTCAATAATGATTCGCTCAGAGATGCCTGATTCGTGAATATCATGTTGTGGTATTCCCAGAACATTCCCTGCTCATCCGCGCACTCGGAAGCCAGCGCTGAAGGCATGGCCATGGGATGGAAGCTTAATGGAAAATCCCTGTACACAAACTTCACTTTTCCGGTGTCAATATACTGCTCCTTTATCTGCTGAAATGCATCCTCGTGAAACCTTCCGCAGTAGGGGCATTGAAAGTCCGAAAACTCAACTATTGTCAGCGGAGCATTCTTATCTCCTAAAAAGGGATCATCATCAGTGTATTCCTGAGCAGACACTTCAATGATTCCTTCGTTCCCTTGAGCTGTTGGTGCAGTATTTGCATCCGCTACAGCCTCAGTGCTACTGTTTCCAAATCCTCCGGTTGATATTGAAATCACAAGCAGGACAACAAGAACACCGCTTATTATCTGCCACATCGTGGATTTTTTTATCGTGACTTTTTCCTCTTCTTTTGCCATGTTATAACCTCCTTTATTTAACTATTAGCCTTCCAGCCATGCTGCTGTGGTCTTCCCCGCAGAATACATTGCAGTAAAATTCAAACTCCCCTTTCTTGTCCGCTATGAATTTCACATCAACGGTTTCTCCCGGATTTAGATATTCATTAACCCCAAATTCAGATATTGCAATCCCATGGGCCACATCAACGCTTTCAACATGAAGGATTACTCTGTCGCCTTCATTCACAGTTATCACTGACGGCTCAAATTCCCACTGCCTTGCAATTATATCAAATTCCTTTACACTAACCGGCTCATTGATGTCTTCCATTTCTTGCTTGGAAATGCTGTTTCCTGAAACCTGAGCTTCATAAGAAACGCCCTCAGTATTGCCATCGGGAGACGAGCACCCTGTTGTAAGCACTGCCAGCAAAAAAATAACAATAAAGTAGCTTTTCATCCTATCACCTCAGCAGCATTCGCAGCCAGCTCCGCATGAGCAGTCTGACTTCATTTCAGCTTTTCTCTTCCTCTCATCTTTTTCTTTCATCTTGTCCTCCATTAGCATTATAGAAATACAATTTTACTTACCTTTGTTTGGTATATAAATTTTTCTAAAGTATTTGTTCAATGACCCCCTTAACAGATTTGCATTCGTGACAACAGTTATGCTTGACAGCGCCATTGCAATTTCAGCTATTACAGGATGCAGTAATCCTGCCACAGCCAGCGGAATTGCGACCGTATTGTATGCAAAGGCCCAGAATAGATTCTGCTTTATTTTCTTGAATGTCAATTTTGACAGATAGATTGACTCAACAACTCCCATCAAAGATCCTTTTGCAAGTACTATGTCGCCGGCCTCTATTGCGATATCAGTTCCTGTGCCCATTGCAATCCCCACATTTGACTGCTTCAATGCAGGAGCGTCATTGATTCCATCACCTACAAAAGCAACCATCCCCTCTTTCTGGAGCTTCATAACAATTTTCGCCTTGTCTTCGGGAAGGACGTTTGCAACAAAGTCCTTTATTCCAACTTCTCCTGAGATTGCGCGGGCGGTCCTTTCATTGTCTCCTGTAATCATCACAGTCTTATATCCATCTTTGTTAAGTCTTTCAACCGCATTTTTGGAGTCGTCCTTGACAGCATCAGCGACCGCGATAAACCCTATCACTTTTCCGTTCTCCGAGATTATCATCAGCGTTTTCCCCTGATCCTCAAATTTCTCTATGGTTTCTGAGTGGCTCTTTATGCTGATATTCCTTTCGTTCATGAGGGTTCTGTTGCCTATGACTATGTATTTTTTGCCGATATATCCCTCTACGCCTCTTCCTCTCAGAACTTTGAAATTTTTGACATTTTTGTATTTTTTCATGTTAATGTTTTCAACTATCGCCTTTGCGATTGGATGTCCGCTAAGCCTTTCAAGGCTTGCAGCAGTTTCCAAGAGATATTCTTTTTTGACATTTTCAGGATGAATATCAGTCAGTTGGGGCTTTCCTTTTGTGATTGTTCCTGTTTTGTCAAATACGACTGTTTTGACTTCCTTCATTGTCTGTATCGCCTCACCCTTTCTTATTAAAATTCCATTTTTGGCGCCCATCCCCGAGCCTGCCATCAGCGCTATCGGTGTAGCCAGCCCCAAAGCACATGGGCATGCAATTACCAAAACAGAAATTCCAATGCTTAATGCCCTGCTTAAATCCTGGCTGAACATCCACCAGTTGAAGAAAACAATGATTGTCAGCATGAGGATTATGGGAACAAAAATTCCCGTAATCTTGTCTGCTAATTTCTGAATTGGAATTTTTGTCCCCTGGGCTTCCTCAACCAATTTTACTATGTGTGCCAGGAATGTATCTTTTCCTATTTTTACAGCCCTTACATATAAAATCCCATCCTGATTTATTGTGGCTCCGATCACGTTATCCCCTTTCATTTTTTCAGAGGGAATGCTCTCTCCAGTGATCATGCTCTCATCAACAGAGCTTTCGCCTTTTGTTACAATGCCGTCTGTTGGGATTTTTTCCCCAGGCTTTATCACCATGATATCGCCTATCTTTATTTCAGAAACAGGAATTTTAGTTTCCTCGTCGTCTTTCAGTACTACCGCGCTCTTTGCCCCTAGCTCAAGCAATTTTTTTATCTCTGAGCTCGCTTTCCCCTTTGCTTTTGCCTCTACATATTTCCCTGTTATGAATATAGCCATTATCATCGAGGAAATTCCGGAATAATTCTGGGCAATATCGAAAAAACTCAGGAATCCAGTCAGGTATGCAACAATGGTTCCTAAAGAGATAAGAGAGTCCATGCTGAAGTAAAGGCTATAAAAACCCCTCAGCCCTCCTCTTATAGTTTCAAAACCGAATATAAATATTACCGGAAATCCAAGAGCCAGAAGGATTATGTTCATTGACTGCTTAGGGGCAAGATCTATTCCAAGCAGTGCTCCTGAATACATGAATAAAACAATTGGAATCGTGAACAGCCACGCTCCGACAAGCCTCTTCTTCCAACCCCTTATTTCTTTTTCTTCTAGGGATAATTCACTGTGATCATGTCCGGAATGATTATGCATTTTCTATCGATGCCACCTTGTAACCTGCTCTTGAAACTGCTTTTTTAAGATCATCATTGGTTACACTGTCTTCAGCTTCAACGTATCCTTTTCTCATGACGAGGTTGACATTTGCATCCTTGACTCCGGAAACTTTTTTCAGGCTCCTTTCTATGTTGGATGCGCACGATGCACAGTGCATTCCTTCAATCATTAATTTTATTTTTTTCATATTTCCCCCCTATTTCTTATTCGGTTTCTGAATTTGTTTTGCCAGGTAGAATATTAACAGCACAAGCGCTATGACCACTAATATCCACATTACAAATCCAAAAAACCACATCCCATTGTAGTAATTAATCATATTCTCAGCCCCCAATAATTTTTATTCAACTATTATTGTCCCAGTCCCCATCCCCATTGCGCACGCAAATCTGAATGTTCCTTTCTTGTCGGGGACAAATTCAACGTAATCCTCAGGCGTTCTTAAATTCTTTGAGACTCCAAAGTCTCTTATCGTAAATGACCTATAGCACCCTGTAATGCTGCTGTCCAGCCTTATTCTGACAGGAATTCCTTTTTTTACAGTGATTGTATTTGGATAATAATTGTAATTCCTCATACTCAGTGTTATTTCCTGTATGATATCATCCTCTTTTGCCCCATCAGGATTTCCTTTTCCATTTCCATTCACAAACACAAACGCTCCGACCGATATAATAATGGCCACTATTATCAGCAATATTGTTGTATTTTTCATCAGAATATTCCCCCTCTTGGTCCAAAGACAATCATCAGCGATGTCAATGAGGTTAATATCAAGCTTGCAAATAAAGTGAACACATAGTCCTCCTTTACCATCCTCTCGCTTTCTTTTGTTTCTTTGTAGATCATGTAGTTCAATCCAATTAATATGACGCCTGATATTATAAATACAATTACGGACGCTTCTTTCAGATGGTCATTTACCATCATAACAGAGCTCATTGCCCCCATTATTCCCCCCATGAAGCCAGCAGTTATCCCCTCCATGAATCCCATAATCCCACAGCAAAGGCCATTGTAAATCCCGAATGTTATTCCAACAATCATCCCAAAAACACTTCCCCAGAACATGCCATTTGCAGCACCAATGTAAAATCCCGCTAAAAATCCAGAGATCATTCCAACTGTCATTCCTATCATCATTCCAGACATGCATGCAAATTCCCTGTATGCTCTTACTTGCCTTATTGATGGCAGCAATATTGCATAGCTCAAAACAGAAAGAAATATCAGCAATCCATATCTAGGCATAAACTCCTCTATATACCGGAATTTTACAAAATAAAGAAGAGCCAGTAGTCCGAATGATATTAATAAAGAGTAGAGTATAGTTCTTATCAGTTCACCCTCAACCCTATTTCCATTCAACTCCCTTGCAAATAATTTCAAGCTCATATTTTACCTACCCCTTTATTCTATTGTAAATCATTGCAAATAAATATCCTGCGATAAGGGATAATGCAATTATTTCAATTAATCCTAAAATCGTGTCTATAAATGGTAAAGACTCTTCTGCTATCCTGCTTATATCTATCCCATGAAATAAAAACCCAAATGCCTTCACCATCCCTGCTGGAAAGATCGCAATTAAGATAGCGCAGAGAATATATATGACCCCAAATGTTCCTGCCAAACTGAAGGCAAATTTTTTTTCATTTAACTTATTCCCCACTTTTGTCATCCCCCTTATTTTTACCATGACCTCGAAAGTGATGCTTCATCACTATAATATGCAAAACAATCATTAATATAACTATCGCCATGATTGTAAATTTGCTGGAAATGCCTAAAAATGATATTGCCGATACTAGAACAAATGGAATTAAGCACGCCAAAGTCATCATTATTATGTGAACATGCTCTTTTTTATGCGGCATCTTGATTAATCCCCCTTGGTTTGCATAAACTATTGATTGACATTCCAGTAAGGTAGATTGAAATAAGCAATATTAAAATTCCAAAAAGCTGAAGCTCAACCCCTTTAAATGGAAAATACATGAGAGTAAATGGAAGTCCTATCAACCCAAACAAAAATGCTCCGCAGGTAGGGCATCCAACCCCAAATGCACTGATCCCGGATCCAATAAATCCAAGAAACCCTTTCCCAGTAATTTTATTATGCAATCTAAATTTAAATAAGATCATAGAGAGCAATATTCCAGATAATGCAGAGGTAGCCAAGATGGAAGCCACACTAAAGGTTATAAAAGTAGGCCCGGACATCATTATGGATGTCCATAAACTATTATGCGCAACTTTGGCAACTAAAAAATAATATAATACTGCAAATATCAATATGCCTGAGACTAAACTGATTATTTTGTATCTTCTCCCGGTTAGAGCCAGGCCAATGCCTATGTTAAATTCCCTGAGATTTTCCTTTATTGCAGTCATTTTATTAAATTATTCCAAGCATTCTTTGTAAATATTGGGATGATGACTCATATGCTCTCTCCATGATTCTTCAGTGTATCCTGACTCTGGTGAGCATTTGTCTTCCAAACCTTTTCCAGAGTCTTTCCATGCCTGAATTATTCCAGGAAAGAATGTTAAAAGCAAAAGCCCTACTATCAGCAGGCAGGCAATGACATACAAAATTATTCTTTTATCCATTTTTCATTCCTCCTTTCATTTTTCTTTTATGCCTTAGCATGATCATTATTCCAATTATGTTGGACAATATTCCTACTCCTAAAAACCAGGGCTGATATCTTGCCAGAAAAGTCGCCAGTACAGAAGCCCCTGCAAGAGGAATTATTTGAAGCAAAAAATGAGAGCAACAAGCAATCATGCTCCCTCCAGATATTGCACTCGTCCCAGCAACAGTTCCTGTAAGCTGTGCGGTATGTTTAATCGAAAAATATAATCCTATTTGTATTCCAAATCCTGCGGCAAGGGGAAAAATCAGGTACCATAGGCCCCTCAGATTGAGAAGAGCAAATTCAATACCCCTAAAAATGCTTACAACGCCGAGGTAAAAAACAAGCAACCCAACCCCTGCCATCAATCCATACAGTGTTGCATTGCTTCTATTATTCTTCATTTTTATTCATTGCAACATTCAAGCAGTTTTTTGATGGAGGAGAAAATTCCTTTTTTCTCGCTGCCTTTTATTTCTACATTTTTTGAGGAGGAATTTAATTCCCAGAACAATCCATACAGTTCAGCGGAATCATGGTACATCCCCTTTGCCTCTTCTTCCTTTCCTTCATGAAATAATCTGTTAGCTGTCTCGTACAACCTCATGCTCGAGGCAAGAAAATGCTTGCTCATGCACCATTTCTCGCTTTCATCGTCTTTTTTTACAATTAGCAACATTAGATTTTTTCTCAACTCCCTGACTACGTCCAAAATTCTAAGAAATTTCTCATCTTTGGTTTTTGCATAGCTGAAAAAGCAGTGCTCTTCAAGGCTTACAAGGTTCATAAGGCCAATGCTAAGATCTTCCCATACAGAAATATCTAATCCATTCTTTTTCTTTATTTCATCTATTTTTTTTATGAAGTTTTCCGATTTCATTTTAAATAAACTGTATTATTAATGATGCAGCTATTAAAATCAAAAATGTTAATATAATCCCTTGAAACGGTATTCTTATGGTTGTTTTTTCCTTTATTTTCCTGTTTAGCAAGGGTGGAATAAAAACTATCAAGCCTCCAAGAAAACTGCTTAGCAATGATAAATCAATTACATATGTCTTGTTGAGCAAAGTTCCATAACCCCCTGTTAAATTAACACCAAATCCAGCTACACTGGAAAAAATTGGCAGTAAAGGAATTATTGTTGCTAGGAAAACAATTGTTATTATCAAGGTTTTCTGAAATGGAATATATCTCTTCTTCACAATTTTTGCAAACCACATTCCCATTGACATTGCAAAGGCGCCAATTAACAGCCCTATAACGATCCTGCTTACTCCAAGATAAACCCCTCCGGCTGCAGCAACTCCGGCGGTTACTGTGCATAATGGGCAGTGGGCATCAGCATATCTGGAGAAAGCAAGCGATGCAATGAAAAATAAAGAAATTAATTTTTTCATATTCTCATGAATTCATCATAGCTTCCATCATTGTTAACCTGATAAACAATAAAGTCGCTTTTTTTTGTTCCAGGCATCCCAGGGCTCCCTGAAGGCATTCCAGGCATTGCAATCCCCTTTATGTCAGGCTTTTCCATCATTAATCTCTCTACAGCCTCCAATGGGATATGGCCCTCAATAAAATAATCTCCTATGATTGTTGTATGGCAACTTTCCAGTTCCAGAGGAATTTCGTATTCCTGTTTTATTGAATCAATGCTCTCCATGCTGATTATTTCAGTTTCGGAATTTCCCTTACTCCTAAAATAGCTTGAATAGACTCCGCAGCATCCGCAGCTCCCTGATTTGTAAAGTTTTATTTCTCCCTGAAAATTCCTGACATTTTCAAAACTGCTTGCCTTGTCTGCATTAATGGCAAAAATTCCTATGACAACAGTCGATAAGATTATTACGGCCCATATCATTGATTTTTTCTTCATTTAGCACCCTCCAACCATTCCACCATATGATACTGCACTTTGCGCCGCAGAGCCCGCTGCCTGCACTGTTTCAACACCTACTCCGGCTTTAAAGCTCAGGAATAATGCGGCAATAAAAAGCACTCCAATAGCTATCCATAGCGTAGTTTTTCTGTTCATAATGTTTATATTATTCATTTTATACCTCCTTGATTTTCTTATTGGACTTTTTTCTCACAAATCGAAATAAACTCTTGTTTTCGAGATCCTTACAACATTCTTCCTCATCTTTCGTTTTGCAACAATTCATTTTAACACCCTCCCACCATTCCATTGGAACTGCTTCGAGCTGCTCCGCTGCCGGCCTTAGCTGGAATTGTTCCATGCATTTCATAGTTCATTATTTCATTTTCTGTCCAGCCGGAAGTGTCTATTTTATCTTCGTTGGGCAATTGTGCAACCACATTTCCGGTTACACCTGCCTGAAATACAAAAAATGAAACAACTAAAAATAGCATTCCAATAATGCTCCATAAAATTGTTCGTTCTTCCATCTAACAGCCCCCCACCATTTGTCCGTCAGAAGTTTGTCCTTGTTCAATGCCCCTGTAAAGGTTAGAAGCTAAGTTGATGTAATTTGTGAAATCAACACCATTTGCTTTAAGTATATCCGCCTTCTGCTCATGTATTCCAGGGAAGAACAGAACTTTCCATTTCCCTAATTCGGACAGTATTTCTTCATTAGACATTTCCGGATGATTTATCAGCAGATACTTTGCAACACCCCTCATTGCATAACTATGTGCGCATCCGCACGCCCTCTCTCCGTTTGAGAAAATTATCGCCTTTGCACCGCAGCAGTATTCACACGATATTGAGCTGCCAATCCCAATGTATCTTGCCATTTGTTCCTGATTCAGATCCATATCTTCATATTGTGATAATTTCCTTATTGTAGCATCTGCAAGTCCGGGATTACCCGCAGAAATATCATCGTACCTTACCCCTATTTCTACCCCATAAACTGCCGGCATTCCTTTAGGGATTATCTCTGATGCAGAAACAATCCCAACACCAGTAGCGATTCCATTTTCAGAATAAATTCTTCCAACATTGAACACGATTACCAGTGCCAAAATAGCCATTATACCTAGCTGCACATAAAATTCCGTGTTTTCATTTTTTGCCTTGCTTGAGTTTTTCATGATAATCTTCCAGAACAAGAATTATATAACTCCTTTTGTGAAACTAGTTTCAACAGCAAGATTTTTAAAGATCATATTAAAAAAAGATGTATGGAAAATAAATACGTTGGATACTTATTAATGGGGATTTCTATACTGGTTATAGTTATCATATTATTGTTTAACTCCACACTGAAAGAAATTGTGAAAGAGAGCTGTGGGGAAGCTCACGGTTTAACATGCCCAATGAATGAAACTGTGAATGAACAGACATACCTTGCATTGGGGGTTGTTGGCCTACTGATAATAGTGAGCCTTGTTTTGATATTCTCAAAGCCCCAGAAAGAAATTATTTTCAAGACAAGAACAATAGAGAAAAAAGCCAAAAAGAAAAAGATTGATACAAGCGGATTAAAGCCAGAAGAAAAGATGGTTTTGGAGATTATCCAAAAGGATAAGGCGGTTTTTCAGGCTGACCTAATAGAGAAGACGGAGTTTGGGAAGGCAAAGATGACAAGAATAATTGACAGGCTTGAGGGAAAGGAATTCGTTGAAAGGAAGAGAAGAGGATTGACAAATGTTGTTGTTATGAAGGATTAAATGTTTAAACCACAAAGTTATCCTAATAAGAAATTTCAAATTGAGAATGCGTGAAATAAATAATTTGTTTTTATGGCAAAGTTGTCACGGACTTCTTTCTTAGTAAGGCTGTCTAATTCAAGGAATCTTGATCTATAGTGCAGAAGCATAGATTCCACGCTAATTACTCGTTCTCTATCGAGATGCTTGTCTTCCCTCATTTTTAATTTCCTAGCTTTTTCAAGATAGTGATTAGTTTCTAAAAATCTTTTTATTGTTTTGTATGACTTTCTTATCTTTTCTTTGTATTTTTTTCCAAATCTCTTATACTTATCTTTGAAAAATTACTCCCTAAATTGCACATATCTTTTGTGATAACTCTTCCACATTTTCTTACAGATATCATTAAAGAGTAATATTTTTTGTCTCCTATCTTTTTTACATGGATATATTCCATACATAATGAATTATGCAATAATATGCAAATATCCCTCTTACAATTTAATTTTGAAAAGTAGTGGGATAAACCTGAAGAAAAATTGATGTTCATTTAGTATCTTTTTAATTAAGCGGGGGACCTATTTTGTTTTTAAGTTTTCTTGATTTCTAAATCAAGCTTCCCCCGAGCTCTTCTGTTGCTATGTTGTTAACCTCTTCAACAATGAAGTCGCTCTCTAGGGCAAATCCGAGATTATCACCGGCAACCTTGAAGTTATTTATCCCTATTACCATTCCGTCGGTGTTTATCAGAGGTCCTCCGGAATTTCCAGGGTTAAGTGCAGCGTCCGTCTGTATGTATTCAGCAGGGGAGTTTTCTATCCCCCTATGCACGGCAGAAACTATCCCC
>JAGVZK010000009.1 GCA_018302685.1 Candidatus Woesearchaeota archaeon
TCCGACAACCATCCCCCCTTTTGGCGCTCTTGTGAGTGTTGTTGCTGTTTTTGCCTTTAAGCCTCCAAGAAAAAGCAGAGATCCTGTTTTCAATAATCCCCCCCCCAAAACTTCAAATTTGCCCTGTATTGTTTCCGGAAGCCTTTTTTCCACACTGAAAACGGCATACAGCTTTTCATTTTCTTTTATTTCTAAATCGCCGGAACCAAAATCTATCTCTGCGTCTTTAGTCCCAAGAAAGTATTCTGAATAAGTATAATCTGCGTTTGAAGGGAAATTATGGCTGAGCCACTGTTCGAAATCATCTATGTTTATTTTACCACCTTCTATATCTGTTTTTCCCATCTTTATTTCGCTCCCAATGAAACAACTTGTGCCTCCGAGGCCCCTGTCTGTAAAGAAATCCACCTTGCCCTCACTGTACATCCTCCATGTGTCATGCATAGCATTTGCCAAAACTTCATAGACTTCAAATCTGCTTCCTTCAGCAGTATCCCTAAATGTTACGCATGGATTCTTAAAATTTACCAGAGGCACCCCAAGAGCAGGATCTTTTACAGAGCTTTGAAACACAGTCCAGGACCTGCATGCAGAAATGTCGACCCCTCTTTTAGAGCCTCCTGTAATCAGCGAAGTTGAGTAGATTATTATAACCCCAATTATCAGAACCAAGATAATCTTCGCCAATGTTCCATACTTAAAATCCCCTCTTTTATCCCAAAACATTTTTCAGCCCATTTGTTATTATCACATAAACTATCACTATAAGGATTATTGTGATTGCTATTAATATAAGCTCTGTTGTTGCGATTGCCTTTTTCATTTTAGCCCAGTTGGATGTTTGTTGCAAGCAGCGTAAATATTAATGTCACAAACAACGAAATTATGAAGTACAATATTCCTGAAGATAATAAATTTTTGCTTATCTTATTTTCCGCGGATATTTTGTTTCCTGATTCTATGCTGTTTGCCAGCGCTGTCAGGATGACCACAATCTCTATCACATAAATCCCTATCACAAGCTGAAGAAAGTAGCTTGGAATTATGCTTGGTATCTCAAACAATCCAGTGAGGCCTTCAAGCCCACCCAGGCTCGCTTCGCCGCCTTGGCTTGTCGATTCCAGGAGGAGCAATGACAATCTTCCCAGAATTGTAACTATCATAGTAGATATTCCAACGACAATGCCCGCTATTATCGGAGTCAGGAAGGATATCTGTGACTTCATTGATGAAAGGGTTTCTGACAGCAAATCCTTCAGCCTTTCATTTACCTGATGGATCCTTTCGAAGTACGCTGATATTGAAGTCAAGGATTTTGAAACCACCTGAGGACCTTTCCTTGAACTTTCCAACAAAACTTTCATTGAGCTTTCAATCAGGTTTGAAGGGTACTTTGCAATCGCACCGATGTTTTTGTCGAAAATAGCCCTTTTTACATCTGCTCCAAATTTTTGAATATTGCTTGACACTAACTGAAAGAAATTTCCTGTGGGAGTGCCGTGCATGTTTCCTGCCACATCGCCGAAGGCAAGTTCAACAGGGACTCCGTCACCTATTCTGTTGCCCAGCTGGAACAGGCTTCCCGAAAATTCCAGCTCCAGCTTTTGAGTTTCCTCATTTATCTTTGTCAGCTTTCTGGACCTTATTCCAAAGTACAGTGAGAGCGCCAGTGCGAGCCCAAGCGGAAGGAAAAGGGACAGCAAAACGGCGCCTGATCCAAAAGGCCCATAGCAAGTTTGTTCAAGACTGCAGAAGCCTCCGTTCTGCTGCCTGAAGTCAACGAACTTAGCCCCAAGAAAACTGAAGTCTGCTCCAACGGAATACATTATAATCGGCACAAGAGAGATTATCAAAAATACCATAAAAATGAACAGTGCTATTATTGCCGGGTCAATGTACAGCTCGGAATTTCCCGCTTTTACAATTATATTCTTGTACTTTTCATATTCCCTTTTTTCTATCAGTTGCGTGTCCGAGTATCCGGTCGGTTTTTTTGAAAGAATATTTATTCCGAACAGGTAAACCCCTACTGGCAGAACAATGTTATACAGTGCGAATATAACCAAAATTTTCGTCAGCGAGGATCCCCCCATCAAAGAGCCTATCAACGGCAAGATGACAAGGCCAAGAATTGGAAGCACAACTCCTATCATGTTTATTATTGTGATGGGATTTTTCAACTCCTGAGAATAGTGAAGCATTTTTTCATAAGTCCGGTTTAGAATGATGTCCAATGCTTTTTCCAAGAGTGTCACCCTTCTCTCATCAGACGGCTCCTGCAGAGACGCTGTTATCAAATGGAAGGACTCAACGAATTCAAGGGAATATTCCCTCCATCCTTCAAGATAATAATCAAGGGACTCTTTTATTGTTGAAAATCTTCCAGTTTCAACGTCCCAGAATATCTTTCTCAAGTCAAGCGCCAAGGGGTTTCCAACGTGGTCTGCCGCGAATTTTATTGCAAGCTCAAGATTTGAGGTGTGCCTCATGTACATTACTATGTAAAGAATGCAGAGGACCATCTGGTTTGACACCTTGAGCCTCCAATTTGATGCAATGTAATTTGGAATGTTTGATACTAACTTTACAGAGAACAGCAAAACTATCACTACAATCAGAGTTACAAGGATTAAATTTGTGTTTATCCCGCCAGTTCCTAAAAATGAAAGCGCATTCACTAAAAGAAGAAGGATGAAAACAAGCAATGAAGCAAGGACTGCAAAGCTGTATGCCCCGATAGGAGTTATGTTAATGTGGGCGGCCTCTATTGACTCCTGCAGCTTTTCATAATCTTTTTTGTTCGGCTCGACGTTTAATATTTTCTCAGAGGAATTGCACATGCTTTCATATGATGAAACCCTCCTTGTCAGGAGCTCTTTTTTGAATTCCTTGTATTCATATGAGAATGTTTCAGAAGGAGAGTAATCCTTTATTTCGTTGTTTATCTTAGATTTGTATTTATTTAGAATGTTCTCTGTTTCCTTGTCCATTGAATTACCTCTTTTTTTTACTGAAAAATATGATCAATAAAACCACTGCCAGAATCATCAATCCGAGACTTATAGATGTGAAGTTGCTGGGCTGCCTAGGCTCTTCAATTTCCTCAGCCTGCACTTCTTCAATTTCCTCAGCCTGCACTTCTTCAATTTCCTCAGCCACACTGCCAAGACATGCTGTGTTGGAGCATGATTCATCGCATTCACGGTCTTCGTCCGAATAAATTAGCTTCAATTTTGCGCTTAAATCATAGATTGTCAGAGGCTCTATCTTCAGATTGCTGATTTCAATCTCATTCCCTCTTTCAATGATGCTCCTTTCATTGTTCACACAGATTACAATTGATTTTTTGTCATTTCCTATTCCAATCAGAGTTAGATTGTTTCCAGCAATTTCATAGCTGTCCAAATATCTTACTTCCTGCTCGATTGTTTTTGCCTGAACGATCAGCGCTCCGATAAGGAGCATTATTAAAAGTAATGTCTTTTTCATAGATGCCTACTCTCCCGAGAATTTAAATATATTGTGATTGCCACATGGATTTGTTTTTAATGCTTCTCTTCAGCCATTCTTCCCATTCAAAAAATATTTTTTTAGGGTCATGGCTTCCGATTTCATTTTTTACACTTCCAGAAATTTGGTGAAACATGTCATTGCTCTTTATCACGAAGCTCGCCTCAAGAAGAGAGGGAATATCCATTGTTTCTGAATAGCTGACCAGAGTCTGCTTTATTTTTGCCCTTAGCATTATATTGTCCCATACAGCGTCCCAATTTCCAATATACTCTTTTATGTTTGACGCTATGGATTTCAATGTTTCAGAATCGCCGTTGATCAGATCCTGGGTTGGCTCCAGAGTGTCCGTCTTGCTGTTGTACTTCATCAAATCGACGAATCCCTTTTCCCTTAATGGATCTTTTTCCCAATGCTTTCTCACCTCTGTTATCTGGAGGATTCTCCTATTTTTTGTCAAACCGTCAGCAGATCTTACGGGATTTGAGACCACAATTATATCTGTTGCCTTGAAGCTTGTTCTTGGAACCTTCAAGTCGTTTACAACCCTATCGAATACCCCATAAGGATCAGCGCCGTGGATAGTTCCTGCAACAACATTTGACAATGCCCCTATTCTCATTGCTTCATACAATGCTGCAGCTTCTTTTGATCTTACTTCACCGATGATTAATGCACTGTCCCCAAATCTCAGGCTTGTCCTTATCCCCTCATCAGCCCCGAGCTCCGATGTTGTCTTTGTCAGAGCAGACCTTACTTTCATCGGCTGGATGTTGTAGTTAAGTTTTCTCAGATAATCGACCTGAAGCTCCTGGGTGTCTTCGATTGTTATTATTCTGTATTTTCTCATTATTTCAACCAGCGTGGACCCTAAGACGCTTGTCTTTCCCGAGCTTCTTGTTCCTGCGAAGAGGATAGTCCTATTTCCGTCAACCAAAAAACTGAGCAGTCCCGCTGCCAAGGGGCTCATCATCCTGTTCTTGATGAATAAAGGGTATGTCCATGGGTTGTCCCTGTGCCTTCTTAATGCGAAGGCTAATCCGACAGGATTCAGCGGTTTGTTCATAACTGACACCCTTGCCCTTGCCTTTTCCGTCGACAGTTCGGTGTCCAAAATAGGATTCGCCTCGTCCAGAGGCCTTCCTGAAAGAATCCTAAACTTGGAAGCCCATGATTCGCCGTCCTCTTTATTTGGGATTATATTTGTTATGCATTCATCGTAATCCTGATGCACAACAAAGATCGGACTCTCCCCTATAGGCCCGTTTATCGTTATATCCTGTATTTTTGGATCTTCCAACAGGACTTCTATCAATCCAAATCCAACAGTGTACCTGACTAGAATTTTTGACAGATTGTTCAACTGGCCGCTGCTCAGCTCAATTCCCTTATGGTTTGCCAGCTCATTGATTAAATCCTTTCCTATGTTGATGAATGTCTGCCTCATTCTTGATGGATCTACAAAATTATCTTTCTCAGGTTTTGTTTCTATCAGCGCATTCCTCGCTAAATCTAACAGTTCATATTCATCCTCGCTTAGCTTGAATTCAGGAGGATTAAGGTGATATAAGTTCTGAATTTCTCCAGGGATTTTGAATATGTTTACCTCTGTCTCTTTACCCACTGAATAGGAATCCAATTCTTCCCCGTTTAATGGGGGCGTTGCCATTATTTTTGTAAACATGAAGTCAGGCGTCAGAGTTGGCTTCAGGATATACCTGTATATCTCTCTTGAGCCCACTTCATGCCCATTTAAATACTCTTTTGAGAGAGATATCATCTTAGTATTTTCCAACAACCTAAGAAGTTTTGTCAGCAGCTCAAGATAGTCTGTTCTTATGCTTGACTCATTGAAAAACTCTGTTTTTTCCAGCTTTATCTTTTCTTCCCTGATCATCCTCTTTATCTCTACATAAGCCCCTATGGGATCCTGCTTCAGTCTCCCCATTATCAATCTCTGAATGTTAACAGATGAGAATTCGGAATATGCGCCTATGCTTCTGTTTAATGAAAGATTTATTATGTTTTTTTCGTGAATCAGGTACTTGTACAAATTTGCTATTTCCTTCAAGATTGAGGTCTGGTCGTAGTTGTATTCGTAATTCCTCCTGTCGAGAAGGACTATCTTTGAGGCGGAAGGAACCTCTATCAGCTTGTCAATCACCAAAGCCATCCCTGTGGAGCTGCTTTCGATGGTTGGAAGATGCGGACAACCAAAACAGTTTATCCTAAGGACGTCACTGTTCCCCTCTTTTATGATTTCGTGCTCGCACGGCTTCAGTTTCCTGTTAAAATCCATCCTTGAGTTAAGTTTCAAGTATATAAAAAATTTTGTATAGAAACTTTTATATTGTTGGCAGAGAGATTTATTCAATGGATGGACAGGAAGATTCTCTTGAAAGGCTGAGGCTGATTGAGTCAAGATACGGGATGCTGAGGGACAGGATGATTATTGTCAACCAGAACATGATTGATGAGTACAAAAAACTCAGCCAGAACATAAAAATTCTAGATTCAGAGATAAAGGATGTCAAGAAAGACATGATCCAAATCAAGGATGCCCTTAATGCTGTCTCGAGGGAACTCAAGAATTTTTCAAAAGTTGAGGATTTTAAGGTTTTAGAAAAATATATTAACTTCTGGAACCCCCTTAAATTTGTAACCGAGGAAGAAGTTTTAAGAATAATCAAAGATAAAAGAGGTGTTGAGCATACCACAAGAAGAAAATCCAGATGAATGGGAAGACCAGGAAGAGAAGAGCAATGTTGATGTTCACGAGGCTGTTGGCAGGAAGTTGAATGGGCCGGCGGCTTCAGAAGTCTCTGATCCTCTGGGAGACTTGGACCAGTTTTCTGCGCCGGAATCTCCAAGTCCTGAAAGGAGCAGGTCCACAGGATCAGGTTCTTTAGGCATTCCAGAGCCTCCAAATAGGTACTCTGATTACGGGGATGATTATCCGTTAGGGCAGCCTTCAAACTCTCAGGCTGGCTTTTCAGGGGGCTTTTCAGGGCAGCCGAATATTTCAACAGATATGATTCAGGAGATTACGGAAAGCGTTGTCGAGGAAAAATGGGATGAGCTGATGGACAAGGTTGGTGACTTAAGGCTTTGGAAGGAAAAGATAAACAGCGATATGACCTCTATAAAACAGGAGATCCTCAGAACCCAGAATAGGTTTGAAAACCTGCAGGCTGCTGTCTTGGGGAAAGTCCATGATTACAATGAGAATATAATAAATATCAACAATGAAATGAAGGCTTTGGAGAAGGTGTTTGAGAAGATACTGCAGCCGCTGACGGAGAATGTCAAGGAGCTCTCAAAAATAACTGATAAATTGAAGAAGAAATAATTATCCTTTTTTTGCCAGCCCTTTGGAGACATTGCTTATCGCGAATAGGGCTATGACGAGAATCAGTATTGCCCCCAATATTCTTGGATGAAATATTGTCTTGAATCCTTCAGATGTTCTTGTTTTGTCTTCGCTTTGATCATATGGAGACTGAGTATCTTGGAATACCACAGTTATCACGACTACCAAAAAAAGAATGACAACTATAAATATCGGCCAGAATGCCTCTTTTGTCACAGCATTCATCACGCTTTCCTCTTTTGCGCCCCAGAACATCAGCACCGCTATCAGGAGGAAGCCTGCTATCGCCAAGACCAGAACCCACGGGGTAAACATGTTTATTACATTCAATGCCTCTTTTGAAAATATGAACAGCATTGAGACTGAGAAGGCAGCGAGCAGTTTTGGCGCAACTTTATCCCCAAGCAGCTTGAATTTATCAAGGATTGCATAAGATATAACCAATATGAAGAGAAATGTAAATGCAGGGGTTAAAAATTCAAGTATTGATATGTCTAAAGTCGCCATCTTATCTTCTTTGATTTCTTTGGCCGAATATAAGCTCACCTAATTTTGCAGCATCCATCTTGTCATGTTGGTTACTCTTTGATCCTCCTCCAATCACAAGGGCAACTATAATAACTATAACAACAATTGCTATGATGACATCAAAATTATACTGAATCCAGTATGGCAGTTCAAACCCTAGCGATGGAGACAGTGCCCAGTATATTGCAAACAATGAGACTACTGCGCCTATCATTAATCCCACGTGCCCTAATCCTTTGTCAACCGGAGCGCCCATTATCCCGAATAAAATCAGCACCATGACTGCTATTATTATGAAGAGAGATATCTTTGGCAGGAATGAGTTCAATGTGTAAACCAATGAAAACTGGGTCACGAATATCAAACCTAGTATTATTGCAACGACCGCATTTATTCCCTTTTTCTCTTCCCCCAATATTTTTACCTTTTCCAGAATTGCGAATGTTACAGCAAATATCAGCAGAAACGGCAGAACATACTCATATATTCCTGAACCCTGAAGCGAATAAAATAAATCACCTGCGAAAACCATCTTCAATCTCCCCCCTTATTTTTAGATCCCCCGCCGCTTTTCGTGACGATAATTATTCCGGCGATGAGGACACCAAGTATTACAATTGAACCGACCACTGCTCCAGACCAATACTTTATGGCGTAGCCTATAGCATATTCCAGGACTGAAACTTCATCGCCCTGGTAGATGAAATAAATTGAGTTTAAGAATATCAGGACTACCCCGATGAACATTATGATTATGAATGCAATGTACCATCCATAGGTCGGAGTTCCTTTTTTTGTGAAATCCATTGGATCTTTTATGAATGTCCCGATCAAAATCAAGAAGCTGACTGAAATTACGACAAGAAGGACAATATTCGGCAGGGATTCATTTATTGCCCTCACGACGTTTGCGGTCGCTACGACCAGCAGCCCGAACACAAATGAAACCATTGCGTTAAGGTTTTTATTTGGAATTGTCTCCTGGTCATCTTTCTTCCCTACTTTTGTAGTTCCGAGTATCTGAGTTTTCTCAAGAATTGCAAAAGTTAATGTAAAAGTCAGCAGGAACGGCAAAACTACGTCGAAGAATCCAAAATCCTGCAGAAATTCAACAGCCTGTCCTAAAGGGGATGCCATTATTCTTCAGCTTCCTCATCATAGTTAGGGATAGCAGCTTTTGAAATCACCATAACATCCCCAACCGCCTTAACGAGCTGGTGTGGAATGATAACTCCCTTTGCCCCGCCAAGAATTTTTGACAAAGCCGATGTCTTGGTTGCTTTTACCTTCCATCCATAAACCTTGTTTGAGGCCACTATTGCCTCTTCAATGTCTCCGAAATAGGAACCCTCATCAGTAAAAACCTTCATATCGTACGTAGATGTTATATTTTTTGTTTTTAGCATATTTACTACCTCCATTTATTTTCTAATTGATATGATTTAAATATTTAAAGATTTCTCTTTCCGTATGAAAACTTATCAAAATCTGACGATTCTTGGAACATCCCACATATCCAAAGAAAGCGTTGAATTAATTGGAAGCTTTGTTGGCAAGAACAAGCCAGAAATCATTGCTGTTGAGCTTGACAAGAGAAGATTAGTGGGCTTATTGAGCGAATCAAGAATGAATTTTAAGGACATTTTTGAGTGGGGCGTCGGTCCATTTTTAATAGGAATTATCGGAAGCTGGATTCAGAAGAAACTTGGGAACATAGTCAATGTCAAGCCTGGCTCTGATATGTTAAAAGCTGTTGAAATGGCCAAAAACAATAATCTGAGGCTTTCTTTGATAGACCAGGATGCGAGGATTACGCTGAAAAAACTGGTCAAAAACTTTTCGTGGAAAGAGAAGGGCAATCTGCTTTATGACTTAACGTTGGGGATGGTTTTCAGAAAAAAACCGATGAAGAGCTTTGACCTGAAAAAAGTCCCTTCAGGCAAATTAATCCAGGAGTTGCTGGAGATTATCAGGGGAAGGTATCCCTCAATCTACAATGTCCTGATTGAGGAGAGGAATTATGTCATGTCAAAAAATTTATATAAACTCATGAGCAAGTATCCTGATAAGAAAATACTAGCTGTTGTTGGTGCAGGCCATGAAGAAGGGATTTTTGAAATCATCAAAGGAATTAAGGCATAGCCTTTTTGCTGTTGTCTTTCTTGCCATTATATTTGGATTCAATGATCCAAGTGATGTGTTTACCCTGAGTTCTTGGCTTGGCAACCTGTTAATAATATTGGTGTTGGCGGCAATCACACTCTTTATACACATCATCTCTTCCAAACTGGCGGCCAGCCATTTTGATCAGAAGGCTGAATTAAGAATCTGGGGCATGGAGAAAATAAAATTTAATATTCTTGGGATGATTAAGGTCAATTCAAAAATTGACTGGAATATTCTGGGCTTCAAGGTAAAATTCATTCCCTTTGGAATACTAATCGGCCTGCTTCTTACACTAATGTCGATGGGAACTTTTTACTTTACTTCATTGACAACAATCGTCCTTAATAAAACCCAGAGAATAGGGGATGAGTATCTTTATCTTAGGGAGAAGAACGAAGCTCTCATCTATGTCTGGAGTTTAGCCGGAAATCTTGCATTGATTGCGATTTTCAGCCTTTTGGAGATTCATCAAGGGGTTGTCATAGGAAGTTATTTTGTTCTGTGGAGCCTGCTCCCAGTTTCTGATCTTCTTGGGGCGAAGATATTCTTCAACAACAGAATACTGTATGTTTTCTTTTTAGTGTTTATACTGCTCTTTTTGCTGTTGTTAGGAATAATTAATCTGGCCTGGCTGGTTGTAATATGCCTTGTTTTTGCATTTTTGATAACTCTTTGGTACTTTTTAAAAATAGAATATAAATAATTATAAATCATTTAGTTTAGGAAGAAATATGGATTTGAAAGATTTTAAGCCGAGGCTTTATCAGGAGAATATAGCTTACACTGCCCTGACTAAAAATACACTTGTTGTTCTTCCGACCGGCCTCGGGAAAACTGCAATAGCTATGATGCTGGCCAGTGAGAGGCTGAAGAATTTTAAGGACTCGAAAATTCTGATTTTGGCGCCGTCGAAGCCGCTGGTTGCCCAGCATTTTAAGACGTTTAAGAAGTATATTGATCTGCCAATGGAAATATTTACTGGCGAGGTCAAGCCTGAGCTGAGGAAAAAATTATACATGGAAAATACACTCATCTTTTCAACCCCCCAGACTGTGGCCAATGACATTGCAAATAAGAGAATAGACCTCAATGGCTTTTCGCTGGCAGTCTTTGATGAGGCCCATAAGGCGGTTGGCAATTATGATTATGTGTCAATCGCCGGAGAATTTGCCAGAAAGTCAAGCTATCCGAGAATTTTAGGATTGACTGCTTCTCCTGGGAGCGACAAGGCCAAGATTGAAGAGGTCATCAAAAACCTTTTTATCGAGGAGATTGAAATAAGAACAAATCTCGACGATGATGTGAGGCCCTATGTTCAGGATGTTGAAATTGACTGGATCAAAGTTGACTTGCCTGAAAGCTTTTTGGAGGTTGGCAATTTCCTGAAAACTTCTCTGAGCCACAGATTAAAAGAATTGAAAGGCTGGGGGCTGATTGGCAGGTCCCAGGATCAGGTTGGGAAGAAACAGCTGCTTGAGCTGCAGGCAAGGCTGCATGGAAAAATTGCCCAGGGGATAAAAGACGCAAGAATGTGGAGCGGAATCAGCATCTGTGCACAGTGCCTGAAAATAAACCATTCAATTGAGCTGCTTGAAAGCCAGGGACTCGACGGGCTTTATAGATACATGAATGATATTTTTGATTCCGCAGAGAAGACAAGCGTCAAGGCAGTCAAGAGCCTTGTCAAAGACATCAACTTCAAGTCGGCATTTATCAAAACCAAAAATCTCTATGAAGAGAGGGTGATCCATCCGAAGATGATAAAGCTTGGAGAGATAATTGCCGAGGAAGCCGGTGAAGATTTCAAGTGCATTGTTTTCACCCAATACAGAGAGTCTGCAAAGATGATATCAGAGCACATTGAAAAGATTCCCGGAATCAGGCCGAAAGTTTTTGTTGGGCAGCTGAAGAAAGAGGGGCTTGGAATGAGCCAGAAAGAACAGATGGAAGTGATCAAAGATTTCAGCGAAAGGAAAATCAATGTCCTTATATCAACTAACATCGGCGAGGAAGGCCTCGATATTCCCGAAGTCGATCTTGTTGTTTTTTATGAGCCCATACCATCCGGAATAAGGGCCATCCAAAGGAGGGGCAGGACAGGGAGGCAGAGCAAGGGGAAAATAATAATCCTCATAGCCAAGAATACAAGAGATGAGGCCTATCATTGGACGTCATTGAATAAAGAGAAGAAAATGCACAGCCTGATCAAGAGTTTCAGCGAGAAGATTGCCCTGGAAAAACAGCCGACATTAAATGACTTCAAAGAGAACAGCAAAACTAAAGTGATAGTTGACCATCGTGAAAGGAAAGTGGCCGATGAATTAATGGACATTGATGTTGATGTTGAAATCAAAGAGCTGAAGGCAGGAGATTTTGTCCTCAGCGACAAGGTTGGGGTCGAGCTTAAGACAAAAAATGATTTCGTCGCTTCAATGATTGACGGGAGACTCAACAATCAGCTCAAGCTTTTGAGAGAGAACTTTGAAATTCCCCTCCTGATTGTTCAAGGAGAGGATGATATTTACTCAATCAGAAACGTTCATCCAAATGCGATAAGAGGGATGCTTGCCACAATCTCTGTCAGCTATGGAATTCCCATAATATACTCAAAAAATGCGAAGGATACAGCCGGGATTCTAAAGATTGTTGCAAAAAGGGAGCAGGATCCTAATTTTAAATCCTTCAACTTAAGAAATGAAAGGAAGCCACTGACTTCGAAAGAGCTGAAAGAGTACATTGTTGAAAGCCTGCCAGGCATTGGAAGAAACCTTAGCAGGAATCTGCTTGAAGAATTTAAATCCGTCAGAAAAATATTCAATGCGGACGTTGAGGAGCTAAAGAGGGTTGATAAAATAGGAAAGAAGAAGGCAGAGAGCATAAAGAAAATCATTGATGAGGAATATCAATTATAGAGGGGTTTGAATAACCCCCTAAAATAGTATTTGTGCCTTGTTTTTCTATAATGCGCTCAGAATTTTTTAGTTATTGCACTGTTTTTTATGGTATTGGGAGTGATTTTTTTCCGATTTTTGCATATTTATGAGAGCTCACGCTAGCCCTCTTTTTTTCAGTGTAACAAGTTGATATAAGTTAAATGCCATACATTTGAACATTTCTTTGATGCTCACGCGTCCGAGTGTTTTTACAAATGTTCTTCCTCCCTTAAATATTCTTTTTATTACAGCGTACTGTCGTTCTCCTGGTGCTCGTATTCGTGATATTGCTTTGTTATAGAGTTGTTCTCCGCCATTGAGCTTTTTGTTTTTTGTTGCTTTCTTCATTGTCTTATCAAGAACATTGCCTGCGGCAATGTTCGCTCCAGCATAACCTTTGTCGCGGTATGCTGCAATATCTCCATCTTTAATAAGATCTATCTGGGAATCATGAAGTGATGCAGTTGTGACTTTGTATGACCGTATGAGATCATAGTCAGCATCTATTTTCGTATG
Organism: Candidatus Woesearchaeota archaeon; assembly: GCA_018302685.1. Taxonomy (GTDB): domain Archaea; phylum Nanobdellota; class Nanobdellia; order SCGC-AAA011-G17; family GW2011-AR20; genus JAGVZK01. The sequence continues at coordinate 13,024 of JAGVZK010000009.1, forward strand.
GTTTTTGTATCCATAATGTACTTGCCCATGTTTGATACTGAAGCTTCCATCATTGTCCATATGACTTTTTTGTTGTTCTGTGTACTCAATAGTTTCCCCTTTCTTTTCTGCTTTTTTTTCTATGTAATGTCTTTTTCTTCCAAGATCAGCCTCTATGAAAGTGGCATCTTGGATTACACCTTTTTTAATCTCGTATCCTTTCTTATTGAGTTGTCGTTGTACTTCCTTCCATATTCTTTGTTCAGCACGAGAATTTCTAAGTCGTTCCCTTATCTTCCAGACCGTTGAAAAGTCTGGAATATTCTCGGGAAAGTCAAGGAAGTTTCTGAATGAAAGACGATCATGGCACTGAAATTCTAGCTCTTCATCGCTAAGATTATACCACGCTTGTAATAGCATAACACGAACAACAATAATCTCATCAGTATGTGGCCTTCCACCGATTATTGGATTGTCATGGAATACGCTACTAACTATTGGAATGAATGGTTTCCAATTGAACTGTTCTTTCATAATTTTAAGACGATCACCTAGCCCACTTACTTTCTTGTATTGTTCTTGAAGAATAAATTTGTTAAAACTCATATTATCTCACCTCAATCTTATCGACGATAAACTACTATTTATATCTTGTGAAATCATCGGGAGAAATAATTTTGTTATCCTTGCTTGGGGGGTTATTCAAACCCCTCTATAATATTCCCGCAAGCTTCATTGCCCTGGCCATTCTGGTTATTCCAATACCGCCCCCAAATCTTGGAGTCATTTCAAAGCTTAAATAGTTTTGAAGCTCTGACATCACCCTTTCCTTTCCAAATTTTTCAAATAGCAGCCTGGCGTATTCTCCATTGCTTATTGTTTCGAAGTTTTCCCTCATTTCTTTTGCGTTGCAACTTCTTTCTGCTGATCCTATCGTTTCCATTCCATACAATATCACATCAATTTTATTGAAAATTCCATTTTGATGATGCTTCATATTCCAGAACGGGTGAGTATGCTGCGGGAATCTTGTCAGAAATACAACATTTCCTATGTCTTTCCACATCTTTTCCTCATGCTCTGCCGTTAATTCCCTTACCCCATATTTTTCTGACAGTTCATTATACTCTACCGATGCTTCCCCAGAAAACCCCAAATATTTTAGTACATCTTTTTCCATGGAAGTTAGATTTTGTATATCCCCCCTTCCTTCAAATTCAAACATAGGGAATACCTTGTCATGTCTGCCTTCTATTGGATTTGGTTCATCTCTATAGCTTGTCGTTATGCAAAAAACACCTCTTATCGAGAGATCTTTTAGAAGCTCATGCTCCAACCACATCTGCCCTGTTTGTGGCAATGGAAATTCCTCTCCATTAAACTTAAATTTGCAAATTGTTTTTGGGTCTTCGCAGGCTGCTAGAATTGACAGTCTTGATTGTGCTGGAACTTCTATGAATCCTTTTTCAAGAAAAAAAGCCCTTAGTTTATTTACAATAGTGTTGTATGCCCTAATATCTTTCATTTTAAACACCTCCATTTAGCAGAAATCATTCCAATGCAGAGAATTTTGGAAAACACCTTAAAATTTAAATGGATATTTTTTAGTATTTAAGGTTTGTTATTGTGGAGGCTCTGTATGCCTCCAATATTTCATATTTGGCGCCGTCCTTTGACAGGATGCTTTTCATTAATTCGAACGAGTTTATCCCAAACTTTAATTTTTTAACTTCTGCCTTCAGCTTTTCTTCAAACATCTTTTTATCTTTTATTGACTTTATCCTAGCTAAAGTTATGTGAAATGAAAAATCATGAATGTTTGGAAATTCAATCACCTGCTCGTCTATTTTCCTGGCCAAGCTAAGGACTTTCTCGTTTGGCTTTATGTTAACCCACAATACCCTGCTGTTAAAGTGCCCAAGTTCATCCAATGAAGTTTCAAATGAACTAAACTTCACGCTTGACAGCCTCTCCTTTATCTCCTCTAGTTTGTCTTCTTTTATTTCACCAAAAAATTTCATTGTTATATGATACTTGCTTTTTGCTGTGAAATTGAATTTTCCAAGGCCCCTGAATTCGTCTTTCAGCTCAAATAAATAGTCCTTGACTTGCTTGGGGAGGTTTATTGCTATGAAGAGTCTCATGGTGAGTGATTAATTGTCTTTGCTGTTATACTATTTTTAGATAATAACTTCCCAATGTCTTTTAAATCAAGGCAATAAACAATCTTTCCTTTAAACTCATTAGTCGTCCTTGAGAAAGATTTTGCAAAAATTATGTAATTTTTATTTCTATTCCACCATTTTATTTTTTTTGCCATTTCTTTTAGTTTATTCAAAATTCTCAACACATTGGCATTTTCCTGCTATTTGCATTCCTCAAATAAAATTTCCATTTTATTTGTAAGCTTTTTTATATAGGATGTGCAACTCTTTGTTTCCTCTGAAGTTTTTTAACAATTCGTTTATTTCTACGGCAACAGCATTCTTCAAGTCTGATGGATGCAATTTTTTATCCACAAAATCTTTTTCTATTTCTTTATAATTAGAATACTTTACATCTCCTCCGAATTTTTTTGGCCTTTCAACAACAAATTTTTCTTTTTTATCCTCTTTTAACACCATTATAAAATATTGCAACAAAGCCATTATCCCATTATTTGGATCTCCTTCGGCGCACTCGGCATTATTCACCTTTTTTCTTACTATTTCCTCATCATTTAATAAATCAATTTTTGTGGATTCAATGCTTGAACTCATCTTTTCCCCAATTAATCCCCGGATCATTGGGGACATTATTTCTACTCTTTGTTTATATCCAATTTTGGGAAGATTTTCTCTCGCATAAACCATTATCTTTCTCTGGTCTAATCCTGCAAATTGGATGTCAGTTTTTAGATATTCTTCATCCAATGCCTGCATTAATGGATAAATGAGATTCCCTAATTTTGGGTTATCAGACATTTTTACAACTTCGGAAGCTGCTTTTTTGCAATCATGAATGTTTGAGATCATACTTAATTTTAAAATATCATTGAGATAATTCCCATTAAGCTGCAGATTGCTGCCCTTTACAAATTCCAACTTTTTTATGTTTACTCCAATTGTTTTCAGAATAGTTATTATTGCTCTTTGATAGTATTCGAATCTTGCCTCCAAGATGTCCCAGGGAACTCCGTTTAGTGCCGCATGAAGATCTGCTATCAGTATCTTAACTTTTAATCCCGCCCTTAGAAAATCTGCAATCTTCAGCATGTGGAAAAAATAAGCTATTGAAATACTTCCTGTGGGCATGGTTCCCCAATAAACAGAGATTTCCATTTTTTTCTTTAATAGTTCATTTAATTCTTCTTCCATTAAAATTTCGGCTGTATTCCTTTTAATCAATTCAAGCTTATCCATATTTTCAATATCTTTTTATATTATTATAAATTTATCTATATGCATGAATGAAAAGCAGCTTTTATCCGTCTCATTTATTTTTTCTTTGATTGGCATTTTGATTATTCTCCTGATATCCTATGTGTTTCAGCCTGAGCTCTATAAAATATCAGAGCTGAGCAAAGAGAATGTTGATGAGATTGTAAGGGTCAAGGGGAACATAGAGTCCTTTTATGAGACTCCAGGGCTTTACCTGATAAACCTGGTTGATGATTCTGCAAGAATCACTGTTGTTGTCTTTAAGGAAAACGAAATGAACCTGGTTGAGGGAGAGCTTATTGAAGTAAAAGGCAGCGTTGTGGAATATGGGGATGAAATAGAGATAATTGCCAAAGAAGTTGTTTTATGAAATCCTGATTGTCACTTTTCTTGGAGTTCTTGCAGGGATATTTACGGGCTTGATTCCAGGAGTGCACATAAATATGGTGTCAATCCTGATCCTGAGCTCATCCCCTTTTCTTCTGAATTATTTTTCACCTTTGAGCCTGGCGTTGTTTATAGTTTCAATGTCAATCACTCATACGTTCCTTGATTCGATCCCAAGCATATTTTTAGGGGCTCCTGATTCAGGATTGGAATTGAGCGTCCTTCCAGGGCACAGGTTGCTCCTTGATGGGAGAGGATACGAGGCAGTGTTTCTAACAATTGTAGGGAGCTTTTTTGCCGTTGTGATTGCGCTGTTCTTTGTTCCAACATTGATACCTATGCTTGAGCATGGATATCCCCTGATTGAGGATTATGTTGCATATATCCTTATTGCGGCTTCAGTAATCCTGATATGGAGAGAGTCCAAATCAAGAAGCAAATCCCTTATGGTTTACCTTTTGGCGGGCTTGCTTGGTTTGGGAGTTTTAAACCTGCCATTAGAGCAGCCTTTATTTCCATTATTAAGCGGATTGTTCGGGACTTCAATCTTGATTGTCAGTCTTATGGCGAAAACAAAAATTCCTGAGCAGAGAATAACTTATCCAAAGCTGGAGATCAAAGAAACTTTGACTTATCTTGGGCTTGGATTCATCGCTTCTCTATTGACTGGCACGCTTCCAGGACTTGGAGCCAGCGAGGCTGCAATAATGTCGAGCTCCATCAAAAAGAAAAACAAACCAGAGGGTTTTCTTATCCTGCTGGGATCAATCAATACCTTTGTCATGGTAGTGTCGTTCATAAGTCTATATGCGATTGATAAAGCCAGGAATGGCGCCGTGCTGGTCATATCCAAAATTCTTTTGGAATTTAATTTCAGCTATCTGTTCTTATTCTTGTTTGCCAGCCTGTTTGTTGCAGGCGTTGCAAGCTTTTTGGCATTGAAGATTTCAAAGATATTCAGCAAGGTAATGTCAAGGGTCAATTATGCCAAAGTCTGCATGAGTGTTATCAGCCTAATTGTCATACTTGTTTTTCTCCTTACAGGTCCTCTGGGATTATTTGTCCTGATAGTCAGCACGCTTTTGGGAATTACAACTGGGTTGATGGGGATTGGAAAGAATCATCTTATGGGATGTCTGCTTCTCCCAGTTATTCTGTTCTTTTTACTCTGAGTGTTTAGAAATTAATTTTATCCCCATACTTTATTTTTTCCTTACCACTATAAGTTAATCTTAAATATTGTCTCTTCATATATCATAACATGAATGCCTTTTTGATATTTACTGCGTTGTTCTGCATCGGGGTTTTGTACATTGGGGAGGGGATGTCCGGATATGCGGTCACTTATTTGAATCCATCTGAGACTCAATCAATTTTTTACGTTGTCTATATTTTAATAGGCATAGTTCTTGTTTTAATGGCTATTATTTACAGGAACATGATAAATTCCATTAAGAAGGTTTTTTAAATTACGATTTCTATTTGTTCCTATGTTCAATTTATTCCGAAAAAAGCTGAAAGATGTTGTGGAGAAATTCAGCAAAAAGGCGGAGGAAGAAGCCGAGGAGGTTGTAAGCGAGGCTGAAGAAAAGAAGGATAAGCCGAAAAAGAGGTTTTCTATTTTCAGGAAAAAACCAAAGGAAGAAATAAAAGAAGAGCCCGCTGAAGAGGAAGGGGGGGCTCCAGAAGAGGCAGTTGAGGAAGAGATTAAAGAAGAGTCTAAAGAATCTTTTGAAAAAAAGCATGAAGAAGAATCATCAATTGAAAGGGAGAAGCCAAAGAAATCATTTTTTGAAAAGATAAAAGGCATAACTAGAGTCAAAATCTCCGAGGAAAAGTTTGAGAAATTATTTGAAGATCTGGAAACTGTTCTTCTGGAAAATAATGTTGCCTTTGATGTCATAGATAAGATCAAGGAGGACCTTAAGGTTGACCTTGTCAATGTCCCCATCCAGAATGTCAGGAAGGCTGTCAGAGGCTCTTTGATCAATTCTCTTGATGGAATCCTGAGCTTTACAGAGATAGATCTTGTCAAGCGGGCCAAACAAAAGAAGCCGTATATAATTCTTTTTGTAGGCGTCAATGGAGCAGGAAAGACCACTACAATGGCAAAACTGGCTGACTTATTTCTGAAGAATAATCTGAGGTGCGTGTTTGCAGCTGCCGACACTTTCAGGGCTGCCTCAATCCAGCAGCTGGAAGAGCATGGAAAAAAGCTTGGAGTTCATGTAATAAGACATGATTACGGCGCTGATCCTGCTGCTGTTGCCTATGACGGGATAAAACATGCAGAGGCAAAGGGATTGGACGTTGTCCTGATTGACACTGCAGGAAGGCAACACAACAATGAAAACTTGATGCAGGAGCTTGAAAAGGTAAACAGGATTGCAAAGCCAGACTTTAAGATATTTGTCGGAGAGAGCATTGCAGGTAATGATCTGGTTGAGCAGGTTAACAGATTCAATGAAATTGTCAGAATCGATGGCATTATCCTGAGCAAGTTTGATGTTGATGACAAGGGAGGGGCTGCAATATCTGTCAGCTATGCCACCACAAAGCCTATACTTTATTTTGGAGTCGGGCAGAGATATGATGATTTGGAAAAATTCGATAAAAATAAGATAATTAGCTCCTTGAATATATAATACAATATAATATATCTTCTTAGATAATGATATTTAATTACCAATATCTTTATATTAAAGAACGTCATCTCTATGCCACAAAATTTTTGGGGGTGGAAACATTAGAATAAAGAAAGCATACGGAATTTTTTTTGTTTTAATTATTTTAGCAGCGATTGGTGTTTCTGCTTGGTGGTTGGTTGGAAGCCAAGAAGTTTTAACATGTACTGATACAGATGGTTTAAATTTTACAAGTTTAGGGCATATTTATGGTGTTGACCTTAATAATACTAATTATACAAAATATGACTACTGTAATGCCAATAACTCCACTGTATTAGAATATGGGTGTTATGAAGGCAATGTTACATATGCAGCTCTTGTTGCACAAAATTGTGGCGACTTTGGCATGGGATGTATTAATGGCGCCTGTGTAAATCAAACACAGAACCAGACTAATGATTGTACAGATACTGATGGGGGAATAGAGTACTTTGATGAGGGAACATTAAATGCTTTGGGTAATGATTATACTGATTTTTGCTTTGTTGCAGGAGACGATGAGTATATTTTGGAGTATTATTGTAGCGATCAACCCCAAATAATTTATGGAACCACTCGGTGGCTATGTCCTAATGGTTGTGAAAACGGACAATGTTTGCCTCCTACTGAATGTACAGACTCTGATGGAGGAGATAACGTCTATGTTGCAGGAGTTACTGTTGGAAACAATGATGGTTATGGAGTGTATAGAGAAGATTTTTGTCTTGATGAGGACACTGTTTTTGAATACTTTTGTTGGGGGATTGATGTTGTGCAAGGTTCAAGAAATTGCGAATCTCAATGTGTTGATGGAGCTTGTTTGATGGTCCAAAATCAGACTGGGTTTGCACCTTAATTTTTTCTTTTTTAGAAAAGTTTAATAAAGAAGAAATAATTGATGGTTAAATATTAACTGAGGTGATAAAATGGCTTTTAACTGGGTGACTTTTATGAGTGTATATTCAGTGTGGTTTTGGCTGATTCTAGCATGGAGCGGAATATGGCAGGGGATTTCACTATGGAGATCTGCAAGGAACAGGCATCTCACATGGTTTGTGATACTGTTCATTACAAGCACTCTCGGGATTCTTCCCATAATTTATCTGTTAATCCACGGAAGAAAGAATAAAGCGGTTCCAAAGAAAAAAACTTCCCGAAAGAAGAAGTGATTTTTTTATTCTCATGGAAGATAACTTTGAGAAGAATCTTAGGAAGAGGCCTTCTGAAAAAGAGTTTGATGTTTTGAGGAGGAAGGGACTGAACAGGCTTTTTCCGGAAGATATGTTGATGATAAAACTCCTAAAAGATACTTCTACAGGGCCTGCGGCAATCTGCTCTTCAGCTCAGATAAGAAATTTGAATCTGGAACAGGATGACCGAGCTTCCGGGGTGTTGCTTCAAATGGTAATGTAACCCTCAAAGAAGATTTAAGCCACGGAATGAAAAGGATAGAAGTTTCATGCAGAAAGTGCGGAAGCCATCTTAGGCATGTTTTTGATGATGGTCCAAAGCCCACAGGAAAAAGATACCCATTAATTCTCTGACTTTGGTTGAGAAGTAACTTTTATAAGATTTGATTTCAGATAATATCTATGGTTTTGGACAGGCTTGGTGAATCTCTGAGGGGAACTTTAAACAAGATAGCAAGAGCTGTTTTTGTTGATGATAAACTACTTAATGAATTAATCAAAGGCATACAAAGATCATTATTGCAGGCTGATGTCAATGTAAAGCTCGTTTCTGAACTTACAAAAAAGATAAAAGAAAAGGCTCTTGAAGACAAGGGAAAACTGGACAAGAGGGAGCATCTTGTAAGCATTGTCTATGAGGAGCTGGTAAATCTTCTTGGCGATGAGAAATCCGAAATTGAAATCTCAAAGGCAAAACCGTTCAAGATTATGATGCTTGGAGTCTATGGTTCAGGAAAGACGACTAGTATTTCAAAATTATCCCATTATTACAAGCAGAGAGGATATAAGGTTGGAGTCGTCGGCCTGGATGTTCACAGGCCTGCTGCAATAGACCAGATAGAGCAGCTGTGCAAAAAAATAGGCGTTGACTGCTACACAAAAAAGGATGAAAAGAATCCTGTCAAAATCTATGAAAACTTCAAGGACAAATACTCCCGCTATGATATCTTATTCATTGACACTGCAGGAAGAGACGCTCTTGACACTGAACTTATCAAGGAAATCAAAGAGCTAAACAAGAAAATAGATCCTGATGAGAAGCTGCTTGTAATTTCTGCTGATATAGGCCAGGCTTCACAAAAATTAGCGCAGGGATTCAAGGACAATGCAGGGGTTACTGGCGTCGTCATTTCAAAACTTGACGGAACTGCCAAAGCTGGGGGAGCCTTGACGGGAACTTCAGTCACAGGGGCCAAGGTTAAGTTCGTTGGCGTCGGAGAAAAAATAGATGATTTAGAGGCTTTCAATCCGAAGGGATTTGTTTCAAGATTGCTGGGAATGGGTGACCTGGAAGCCCTGCTTGAAAAAGCAAAGGAGGCGATTACTGAAGAGGATGCAGAGTCAATGAAGGACAGGATCAGCTCGGGCGAGTTTAACCTTGAGGATCTTTATGAGCAGATGAAAGCCATGAAGAAAATGGGCCCGCTGACAAAAGTCATGGACATGATACCTGGGCTTGGAGGCGTTAAACTGCCGAAAGATGTCTTAAAGAATCAAGAAGGGAAGATGGAAAAGTGGAAGATTGCCATGGACTCAATGACGAGGGATGAGAAGACAAATCCCGACGTGATTGACATAAAAAGGCTGGAAAGGATTTCAAAAGGGTCAGGAATTCCAGTTTCAGAGATCAGAGAATTGCTGAAGCAGTACAAACAGAGCAAGAAACTTTTCAGGATGATGAAAGGAAAAGATCCTGAAAAAATGCTGAAGAAAAAAGGATTTAACTTTAAGCTAAAATGATAAGAAAGGCCAGGATAAAAGGATGGGATAACCAGATAGTCCTTGAGAAAATTTTAAAATGAAATTAAACAAATTTGAAGAGGAAATTTTTGAAAACATAAAAGATGGAGTCTCAGACACATGCCAATTAAAGGCATTTACGCAGTTCAGTGCAGAGGAAATAAAAGAAATCCTGATTAAGCTTGAACGCCTGGACTTGATTGCCCTTGAGAGGAAATTTGACAGATATTACAATGAGGATTATTGGGAAGCCAGAATAAAATGAAAATAATAAAACGGGCGGCAGAGGCGGTGATATATCTTGCCGGCGGCAGAGTAATCAAGGAAAGAATTTCCAAGGGCTACAGGATAAAGCATATTGATGGAAAATTAAGAAAATTCAGGACAAGGAGAGAGGCAAACCTGCTCAACAAAGTGGAAAATTCCCCAAAAGTTTTTTCGGTTGACGACAAAGAAATGAAGATTGAGATGGAATTTATTGACGGCAAATTGATAAAAGACATTTTGGATGATGCAAAAAACAGGGATGAATTGTTAAAGGAAATAGGGGCTTCAATTGCAAGAATGCATGACAGCAGTATCATTCATGGAGACCTGACAACATCAAACATGATACTGAATGGCAGAGTTTATTTCATTGATTTCGGGCTTGGATTCATATCGCACAAGATTGAGGACAAGGCAGTTGATCTGCATCTCTTGAGGCAGGCCTTGGAAAGCAAGCACTACAACCATTTTGAAAATTCATTTAGAAGCATTCTGGATGGATACAAATTGAGCAGAAATTATGCGGAAGTTCTGGACAGGCTGAAAAAAGTTGAAAAGAGAGGGAGATACAAGAGAAAAAATGATAAATAACTGGCTTATCGCAATCCTGAGCTTCATCAGTTTCTTAGTGGTTTTGTATTTAATATTCAATCCAAATTCAATCCTCAGGGGAAACAAGTGATTGACATTTTGTTTCAGCTAAATTTGAAGAGGGATTAGAAAAGGGTAATTTTTTAAATTTAAATTGCCTCCCTCTATCTGCCTGGTCGTAAAACGATATGATTAATGAGTATCGCGATCCAAACCAGGCTACACAGTCCCGTGGTGTAGCGGTCTAGCATCATAGCCTTTGGACCCGTGAAGGAAAGCTATGGACCCAGGTCCGAATCCTGGCGGGACTATCAAAATTTTTATATATTTTAAAATCATGTCATATTAGGGGTTGATTGGAATGACAGATGAAAAATTAATAGGGGAGATATTTGCTTACTTTGCAAACATAGGAGTTGCTGCAATTAATCTCAGCGATTCCCTGAAATTGGGCGACAAGATCCATGTGATAGGGAGCACAACGGATTTTATCCAGAAAGTAAAGAGTATGCAGATAGAGCACAAGCCGATTGATAAGGTCAAGCCAGGCGATGATGTGGGCCTTAAGGTTGATGATAGAGTGAGGCCAAAGGACAAGATTTATAAAGTGCTGTAAAACTTTAGTTTTAGGGTAGGTCGGTGAAAGCTTACTTATGCCTGGATGTTTTATTCTGGGCCCTATTAGAATGGCAAGATTGTATTCAAGAAAGAAAGGGAAATCGGGCAGCACTAAACCTTTGAGCAAGGCTAATCCTTCATGGCTTAGGTATGATGAGAAAGAAGTTGAGCAGCTGGTTTTGAAGCTTTCCAAGCAGGGATTCACGAAGAGCCAGATTGGGCTCATGTTAAGGGATACTTATGGGATTCCAAGCGTCAGCAACATTCTAAAGAAGAAAATCGGGAAAGTCCTTGAGGAGAACAAGGTTGTCCATGCTCTTCCGGAAGACATGCTGGCCCTGATCAGGAAGGAAATAAGCCTGATGAAGCATTTTGAGAGCAATAAAAAAGATATGAGTGCAAAGAGAGGATTGAGGCTGACAGAGAGCAAGATCAACAGACTTGTCAAGTATTACAAGAAAAAAGGAACCCTCGACAAGGCTTGGAAGTATGACAGGGATAAAGCCAAACTATTAATTTCTTAGGATGGATGAATCAATCAGGAACTTTGAGGGTAAGTTCAATGAGGTGAAAGAGCCAATCAGGGTTGTATCGCATCTTGATGCCGACGGGCTGTCAAGCGCGGCGATTGTAATAAAGGCCCTTCAGAGGGAGAACAGGGAATTCAACCTGACAATTGTCAGGCAGCTTGATGAAACTGCCCTCAAAGAGCTGAGTGTGGAGAGCTACAATGTTTTTTTATTTTGCGATCTTGGCTCAGGGCAGCTGAGCCTGATATCAAAGCATCTTAAAGGGAAAAAAATATTCATTCTTGATCACCATATTCCCGAGGATCATGAAAATGATTTCGTTCACGTAAATCCTCATCTTGAGGGGCACAGCTCATGGGATTATTCAGGGGCATGCCTGTGCTATCTTTTTGCAAAGAAATTAAATGAAAAGAACAAGGACCTGAGCTACATTGCCGTGATAGGAGGCCTTGGAGACCACCTTGATTTCACCAAAGGAGCCCTGAAAACTATTTTGGATGATAGCGTGAGCTTGGGGAAGATTGAAGTCAAGAAAGGGCTTAGAATGTTCGGGACGCAGACAAGGAGCCTAGTCAATCTGCTTCAGTACAGCACTGACCCTTATATTCCCGGAGTTACAGGCGACTATGAGGGTGCTGCCGGCTTTCTAGGGAGTCTTGGGATTGATATCAAGAAGAACGGAGAATACATCAAACTGAAAGACCTTGATGACAGGCAGATGAAGGACCTGATTGCAGGAGTGATTATAAAAAGATTTGGAAGCGAGGAGGACCCCGAGGATGTCATAGGGAACATTTACCTGCTGAAAGACGAGGACGAGGAGAGCTATACTAAGGATGCCAAGGAGTTTGCTACACTGTTGAATGCATGCGGCAGGCTTAAGAATTTCAGCGTTGGCATAGGAGTCCTGCTTGGGAATATTGAGCTGAAGAAAGAGGCCAATGATATTATGAAGGAGTACAAGTCCGAGCTCATAAAAGCAATGAACTGGTTCTATTCAAACAAAGACAGATTTGAGAAAGGCGGAAATTACATGATAATCAACGCCCATGACAGCATCAAGGATTCTTTGATAGGGACACTTTCAGGAATGATTTTGGCGAATTCAGGCAAGAGAGGTTTCATCATTGTCGGGATGGCTGAAACCCATGAGGGCGAGATTAAAGTAAGCCTCAGGACAAATTCCGACAAGATTGATCTAAGGGAGATAATAAACAAGATTGCCGACGGAGGAGGGCATTCAAAGGCATGCGGAGCCTATGTCAAGAAGGAGAATGAGGATGAATTCATTAGGAAGATAAAGGAAGAATTAAATAATCTGAATAGTTCTTAGAAATGATACCAATTTGATTCTTTATTTCCTGCAAACCAAAAATACATATCCAATGTCTTCGTCAAAGGATAATTTTTAAATTTGATTTTTTGTTGTACCTATGCCCTTATGCCCCTTTTGTATTCTTTTCCCACCTCAACCTCGCGTTTATTTTCTTTAAATTAAAAAGTACAACTTTCTGCGGATTTGAAAGGAGCTTTTGATCTTCTCTTGTTTGCGATCCCTTCGTATGACCTAAATATTCATCTAATAACCCATAAGGAATGTCTAATATTGGGATATCTTTTGATAGTTCCTAATTTCGTCAATATCTTTGCTCTTGAGATTTGCAGGGATTATTTTATCTTATTTTATTTCTATGCAAAAAGTAGTCTCAAATTAGAACTTTATACACAAAGCCCATTTAATGCACCAGAGAAATTTAACAGAAAGCTTTATAAGCATTTTTCAAGGTTTCTATAAAAATGGCAGCAAAGAAAGAAAAGAAGCTGTGGTATGAGATTCTAAGCAGCAAGGAATTCAATGAATCTCCTATTGGAGAGACTTCAACGTATGACCTTAACAGCCTCAAAGGGAGGGTTGTCAATGTCAACCTTGGAATGCTGACCAGAGATCCAAGATCGCAGAATATCCAGATCGGTTTTGAAGTCAATGAAATAAAGGAAAACAAATGCCATACAAGGATAAAGAACTGCTCATTGGTAAGCTCTTATATAAAGAGGATTGTCAAAGTTGGAAGAAGCAAGGCTGATGATTCCTTCATTGGAGAAAGCAAGGATAAAGTCAGATTAAAGATAAAGCCACTTGTCCTGACAAGATACAAAGTTCAGAATAAGGTTCTGACTGAGCTCAGAAGGATGATAAGAGGAGAGGTTTTGGATTACCTTAAGAAGGAAGATGCTGACAAGTTTATTTCTGAATTGATATATAAGAAGATTCAAAAAGAGCTTAAAGGAAAGCTCAGCAAAGTTTACCCAATTGGGACTTTTGAGTTCAGGATAGTTCAGAGGCTTTAATTCTTTAATGGATAATTATATATACAAATAAATTATACAACATATTATGACTGAGAATTTATTGCATTTGGAAATGAAATGTTGTTCTATGTTATGGAAATGTCCTGAAGAAGACAAAAGGAAGAAAGTTTACAAACTTATTAGTCCAGAAAATGCAGTAGGAGAATTAGAAGAATGAGAAGCGAAAATGAGATAGACTATGGTGAAACATCTAAATTCAATTGAAGAATTTCGGTCACTATTGAATTATTATATATCTTGTTTAGAGAAAGAGGATATGTTATCACTTACCTTTAACTTTAGATTAGATGGCAAAAAATTCCATTCGAATATTTTCAAAAAAGAACAGTTTTTCTCGCATAAAAAAGAACAAGTTATAATCAAGAAAACTCCTGAAATTGAAAATATTTTCAAAGACTATAAACTTCTTCAAAGAGATATACCCATTTTTTATGGTTATCCTTTGTTTATGGATTCCAATGGAAATGTCAGTCCTATTTTCTTTGTTGAAATATTAGATTTTGAGGAAAGAGAGGATTCAATTATTTTTACTAAAGAATCTGTAATTCCAGAATTTAATCACTACATCTTAACTCAAAATAATTATAACTTAGAAGAAATAAATAAAATTCGTTCAGAAATAGGAGAAGAAAATGATTTTGCTATTAAGCTTCATAAAATAATGGAATTGCTTAATCTCAATAAAAACATCTCTTCTGAACTTGAACAAAAACCACTAATTTTAAGACCATCGTACCAATTAATAAACAAAGCAATTTTATATTTTGGTGGAAGGATGGGTTTTACTAACGGGTTAGTAGATGAATTACAAAAACTAAAAAAATTATCTCAACACCAGTTAGAATCAACATCATTAGGAATTTTATTTAATAAAGAAAAAAATGGAATTTCAGAGAACAAAAAAGATATTTTAGAGATTTTCAATCTAAATGAATCGCAAGAAGAAGCAGTTAAAAATACTTTTTTAAGTGATATTAATGTCATTACCGGACCTCCAGGCACAGGAAAATCACAAGTAGTTCTTAATATGGTTGCTAATGCTGTTTGGAATGATAAGACTGTCTTATTTGCAAGCAAAAATAACAGGGCAGTGGATGTGGTAAATGAGAAACTTAAGACAATTTTATCCAGAGACCTAATCATAAGAATGGGTTCCAGTAAACACAGAAAGAATGCTAAACTACAGATTCACAAACTCTTTCAAAACAAAGATTCCTTAAAAATATCTTCTATTCTCGAAGACGACAATAAAAAAATCAACAATATTAAAAATGAGATAAATTCTTTTAAAGAACAATTAGAAGGTATGTCTAAGACTAATGAAGAAATTGAAAAACTACAAAATAAAGCCGATAGTTTGGCAAAGGAGATTCCAGAAAAACTCTATAACCTTTGTAAATACAATGAGTTCAATTCAATTGATAAATTTAAATTAGAAAGTGACATTAAAAACAATTTTGAGTACGCAGGGTTTCTCAAAAAATTAATAAGAACTGTTATTCCTTATTTTTACAAGAAAAAAGAACAAGAACTATTTAAAGTATATTATGATAAGTTAAATGAAGAGTTTAGAAATTACTTAGACAAAAATATTCAACTTTCTTCTGACGAAATTAGAAAATCATTAATGTGGATTTTAATTTTTAAACAAGTAGATTTATTTAAAGAAGATATTGGTAAATTGAAACAAAAATTATCAAAATTAGATTCTGTTTATAGTGTACAGTTAAAAATAGAAAAATTAAGAGAACAGAGAATTAAGACATCTAGAAACATATTTGAAAGTTATTGGTTCAAGAAATTAAAGAAAACTTCACCCCAAGATGAAAACCATGTTTCTAGATATATTGATGCGTCTGAGAAATTGGAAAAATACATTGAGAATTATTCTTTGTGGAAACAGTTAGTAGGAGAACAAGAAAGCGAAATTCAAGAATTGTTATCTTTCCTCCCAATTTGGGTTGTAACGAACTTATCAGCAAAAAAGAGTCTTCCCTTAAAAGAAAATCTTTTTGATTTGTTAATTATTGATGAGGCATCACAATGTGATATCGCTTCTGCTTTGCCATTATTTTATAGAGCAAAACAAGTTGTAATTATTGGTGATCCTAAACAATTAAAGCATATTTCATTACTTAGAGAAACAGAAGATAAAAAAATTGTATCTCAAAATAAAATTTCTGAGTTATACTTGGATTATGCTTATAGTAAAAATTCTCTCTACGATATTGCAGAAAGAACAATCAAGGGTAGGGATAAATCACCAATTTTACTAAATCAACATTATCGCTCCTACAAAGACATCATTAATTTTTCCAACGAGTATTTTTATGAGAAAAAATTAAACATAATGACTGATGAAAGCAAATTGATTCCTGATAAAATTCACCCAAAGGGGGTTAAATGGGTTGATGTTTGTGGTAAAACTAGCCAAACTAAAAGCCCGTACAACAAAGAAGAAGCAATAGAAATAATAAAAATTCTCAAAAGTTTTAATAAGTCAGATTTAAAGAAAATCTCTTTTGGAATTGTAACTTTGTTTAGAGCTCAAATGGAATTAATTGCTGATACGATTAAAAAAACTAAAGAATTAAAAAATATGGATGTTACAGTAGGGACCGCTCACAAATTTCAAGGAGATGAAAAAGACATAATTCTCTTTTCACCAGCAATATCAAAAAATATAAAACAAACAACACTAGACTGGGTTCATACAACTACACAATTGCTTAATGTAGCTATTACTAGGGCAAGAAGCGTTCTTATTATTATAGGTGATAAGAAAAAATGTTATGAGGTAGGGGGTTTCTTAAAGGATTTAGTAGAATATGTTGAATCCAAAAAACAGTTGGATGTTAATTTTGATTCTCCTGTAGAAGATAAACTATTCAAAAAATTAACTAAGGAAGGAATTAAAGTTTTTCCTCAATATGAAATAAAGATAAGAGGAAAAAAACATTATCGACTTGATTTTGCTTTGTTTATAAATAATAATAAATATGATATTGAAGTAGATGGTGATAAATCCCATACTCAAAAAATTGAATCTGATATCTTACGAGACATTCATCTTAGAATTGAAGGATGGAAAGTAAGAAGATTTCAAGCTGGTAAAATTTATGATGATATTGATGAAGTGATAAAAGAAATAAAAAGATTGTGTTAAATAATAATTTATTATAATATTACGCTGTTCAAGCCAACCTAATTTTAGGATGCCTGACTTTAGAAGTGTATTCTTTAATATATATGTTAGAGTATAGTTCCTGCGGACAACCATGCGCGCCAGATATATAAACGAAATTTTCTTTTTATTGTCATGTTTAAGATTGATGAGGATTTAGCTGAAGATGTGGGAATCCATATTGGGGATGGAAGCATGAATTTTTATTCTGGAATTGGATGTTACACTGTAGCATGTCATTGGATTGACGATAAAGAGTATATTGATAGTTATGTTTCTAAATTAATTGAAAAGATCTATGGTATTAAACCAAAATTAAGAATTTGGTCCAAAGGAACTTACGGTTTTAGAATTTATTCAAAGGACGTTGTAAATTTTAAAAGTCAAGTTTTAAATCTTCCTTTGGGCCCAAAGAAAAACATTAAGATTCCAGAAATCATTTGTAAAGATGAGAGATTACTAAAATCTTGTTTGAGGGGTTTGATTGATACTGATGGTTGTTTATATTTGGAAAAAAAGTATGGAAAATTATACCCGAGAATAATTTTTACAAATACATCTAAACCTTTAGTCTTTCAGGTTAAAAATTGTTTAGAAAAATTTGGTTTTACAGTTTCCTTACAAGTTAGAAACCATGATAATAAAAATTGGAATATCACATATATTCTTTGTACTAGAGGTTTTAATAATTTAAAATTGTGGATGAGATTAGTAGGTTTTAGTAATCCTAAGAATATAATGAAGATAAATTTATTGAAAGAAAGGAAATATTTTTAAAGAATTCTTATTGTTTAATCCTTATAAGCCTCTGTAGCTCAGTGGTAGAGCAAATTTCAAAGGAAAGCTCATCTGCCTTGTATGAGTTAGGCCCAAGTAAGCAGTAGGCCGGGGGTTCAAATCCCCTCGGAGGCTTATTTTCTATAAAATGGAGCATACATGCATAATATGTGGAAATGAAATGATTCAGAATAAATGCAAGATTATCTGTTTAAACTGCGGTTTTACTAGAGACTGCACTGACCAATAGTTTTTTTAAGTTTATTTTATTTCAATTTGACATGGGCTTGTTATCCAGTGGTTAAGATGCATCCTTGACGTGGATGAAACCCAGGTTCGAATCCTGGCAGGCCCATTTTACTCTCATGCTACAATTTTTTACTCTCCAAACATTTATATATTAGTTTAATACTTATTCAATAAATGGTTATTTTAACACTAATAACGATTAAAATAAGCTTCATTTGGAAAAAAAAGATTTAAAAGGCTTTAAATGATACCTACGGAAGAAGAGTTGCTGAATTTCATTAAGGCAAGAGATCTCGTTAATTTTTCCACCATTGCAAAGTTCTATAACATTAATAATTCAACCGTTTCTGACATTGTTGATTCGCTGATTCACAAAAAATTGGTTGTTGTTAAAAAATTAGGGGGAAGCAAGATAATCAGGATAAAATGAATCTTTTAAAAATGGGAAAGAAGGGGCAGGTGACTATGTTTATTATTCTGGGAATTGTGATAGTTGCAGCTGTAGCCTCGATTTTTGTGTTTAAGGATTACCTCATAAAGAATGAATTTGAAAGAGAGGCCGCAAAACTTGATTTAGGGGAAGAGGCAGTGCCTGTTTATAACTACTTCAAGGACTGCATTGCAGACATTGCATTTGATGGGATTGATATAATGGCGTCCCAAGGAGGATATCTTGAAATCCCAGACTATAATTATCCGATAGATCCAGCGCTGCCGTTTTCAAATAAATTGGAGGTCTTTGGAAATTCAGGGCTTGAAGTTCCATACTGGTTCTATGAGACAAGCAACGGGATACAGGAGCTGCAGATTCCAACTGTTGATGAAATGGAGAGCAGCCTTAATATTTACATTGAGAATAACGTCTTTGAGTGCACTAATAACTTCACTTTATTTGAAGAGTACAGCGTGAGGGGATTTGACAACTTAGATGTTATAACAAATATTGAGGATGATAAGGTCTACATCAAGGCTGTTACTGAACTGACTTTGGACAACAAGGGTGTTGAGCAGAAAATAGAGAATGTCTATGCTGTTTTGGACACTGATTTTGGAAGATTGTACAATGAGGCAAATAATATATTTGATGAGCTTTATCACAGCAACTTCACAGAGGAAAAAACAATTGATATGCTTGTTCTTTACGACGAGCTTCCATTTTCATTTACTGAATTCAGCTGCGAAAGAAAAATTTGGAGCAAGAAGAAAGTGATTGAAGACTTCAAGAAAATTCTGGAATTGAACACATTTAAGTATGGAAGCAAGGAAAACAAGTACTTCTCCATTGATGCAGATTATGAGAGTGAGGTTTCATTCAGCTACAACAGGGAGTGGCCAACAGACATTGAAGTCGTTGATGAAGAGGAAATACTTAAGGGAAATGAGATTACTGGAAATTCGCTTGCGGGCTCGTTTTTGAGAAGCGTGCTCTGCGTCAATGACTACAAATTCATTTACAATGTCAAGTATCCTGTTATGGTAAAACTTAGCTCCGACGTTGATTTCATATTTGCATATCAGACTTTGATAAAGCACAACCAGGCCAAGAATAATCTTGTTCAGGGCACGCTGAAGGCACAGGAGAGTCAGCTATGTTTAAATAAAATAATGCCAACACAGGTGAATACAAATGTAGGGAATGCAGAAATCAACTTCAAATGTTTTGACACTACGTGCGACATAGGCTTCACAGATTCAAGCGGATATTTATTTGATAATTTCCCCCAGTGCATGAATGGGCTGATAATTGCCCAGAAGGATGGGTACAAAAAAGCTGAGCTGTTAACATCCACAAACAGAGAAACCCAGAACATCCTGCTCCTTGATAAGATCAGCAGTATAAACTTTGAAATCAGGATAATTGAAAATGGGGTTGAGAGGGGCATTCTTGATGACGAAGATGCAATAATCTTACTCAAACAAGAAGATTATTCAACCTCACTGGAAAAAGGATCTGAAGCAGTTGAACTTGCTGAGGGAATCTATGAAGTTTCAAGCATAATCACAAAAAACAAAAAAATTAATATTCCAAAACAAAACATAAGAGAGTGCACATCAGTTCCAAAACCAGGACTTTTGGGGTTGATATTCAATGAGGAGAGATGCATTGACATTGACATAGGGGGATTTGATCTTGATGCTGTGGTCATCGGCGGCAATAACTTTGAATTTGACTTTAATCCTGATGACTCCAAGAGCAGTATTACATTTTACATAAATGTTTATGGAATCCCAGACAACAATGAGGAAATCCAGGACATATTTGACAAAATAGAGGGAGGGTCTTTAATTAAAGACTTCAGGTATCCAAAATATGAATAAAAAAATAATTTCACTATTGATTGTAATCATGTTCCTTAGCAGTGATCTGGCTTTTGCAGCAAATAGCCTGCTTCCAATTCAACAAGAAGATAATCAGGACTTATTTGGAAGAGAGCTGACAGGAGAGTCTATCTATGTTGAGGTTGCAGGCTATGAGCCAACCATAGTTCCTGCAAGTGTTTTGAACGACCAGAATGTTCCTGTTTATATTTATCTTAAAGGAACTACCTTGGGAGGAAGCATAGGATCTGATTTAGAACAGGCACCTCTCTATGGCTTGCCTAAGATTAAAAACATGCAGGTTATTCCCGTTGGTCCTGGATCTCAGTATGTTTCCGGAATAAATTATATAAAGCCGTTGAGAAGTGAATATACCTCTGATAATAGGTTTTATAATTTAGGATATTTGATTGTTAATTTGAAAAAAATAACAAATAACAACGATCTTCCTGATATGATTGACTTGAATTTAAGCGCAAGGATTGAGTTTGAACTTGATAATGCTTTTGGGGATTTTGGAGCACAAGATTTGGTTTTGGGGGAAAATTTGAATGAAGAACAATGGAAGACAAATCCCACTGGAAGCTTTTGGGGAAGAAGCGGCTATATTCGAGTTGAGAAAATTGATAATGGCAAAGCAGTAATTGTAGTTTATGATGGATTCTTGAGGCCAGTCAGCAAATTTACATTAGATGAAGATGATGAAAGTTATCCTATTTTATTAAGATATGGAGAGACGTTGCAGAACAACAGGTTTAGAGTTATGCTGAATAAAATAACAACTTACCAGGATAAAGCTGAAATAGAAATAGTCAGAGACGGAAAAATTGAAACTAAATGGATCGTTGAAGGCTCTCCGATTTATTACGGTTCTAGCTGGGTTGTTAAGGACATTAGAAAAGAGTTTGCTGGCAATCAACTTTATGAAATCGTTGATTTAGAGGATAATAAAGGAAATGTAAATACTCTGTATAGAACTTATGGAAGCAAAGGAGTTACCGTGGCTTTACCT
>JAGVZK010000010.1 GCA_018302685.1 Candidatus Woesearchaeota archaeon
GCAATGTCTGGAGAGGGAATGGACTGGAATGGACTAATGGAGCTTTTTGAGGCTGCGAGGTGGGCGCCATCCTCATACAACAACCAGCCATGGAGATTTATTTATGCGTTAAGAAATACCGAGCACTGGGAAAATTTATTTGAGCTCATGATTGATTTCAACAAGTCATGGGCAAGGAATGCTGCAGCCCTTGTCGTTGTCATTTCAAAAAAAACTTTTGACCACAATGGCGAGGACTCAATAACCCACAGCTTTGACGCCGGAGCTGCATGGGAAAATCTGGCGCTCCAGGCTTCAGCCAATGGGCTGATAGCACACGGAATGCAGGGATTTGACTATGAAAAAGCCAGGAATACCTTAAAAATACCTGACGGCTATAAAGTTGAAGCAATGATAGCGATAGGCAAAGTTGGGAAAAAGGAAGATTTGCCTCAGGAATTACAGGAGAGAGAATTTCCATCCGACAGGAAAAAAATAAATGAAATTGCCTTTGAAGGCAAATTTATGGGGGAATAAAAATGTTCGAACTGCCAAAATTGAATTATGAGTACAATGCACTTGAGCCTTACATAGATGAAGAAACGATGAAAATACACCACACAAAACATCATCAGGCTTATACTGACAATTTCAACAAAGCCATAGGGGGAACAGACAAAAGCGCCGAGGAAATAATTGCCGGCTTGAATGAAGTTCCTGAAGACAAGAGAGTTGCTGTTAGGAATAATGGCGGAGGCTATGTCAACCACAAATTGTTTTTCAGCATTCTAAAAAAAGATGTCGAGTGCGACGGCAAAATCATGAATGAGATCAACAAAGAATTTGGAAGCCTTGACAAGTTTAAAGAAGAATTTTCAAATGCTGCGTTAACACAGTTTGGCTCAGGCTGGGCATGGCTGGTCGTCAGCAGGGGGAAACTTGAAATCATAAAGACAGGAAATCAGGATAGCCCATTAACAGAGGGAAAAAAGCCAATACTCGGAATTGACGTATGGGAGCATGCATACTACCTTAAATATAAGAATAAAAGGGCTGAATATGTGGAGAATTTTTTCAAAGTCATTAACTGGGGCAGGGTAAATGAATTGTATCTTAAAAGCAAATAATTTCTCTTTAGTTGTAAACTGAGATTAGAAATATATATAAATAGAATAAGAGGGGCTGTTACAGAAAATTTTTTGAGGGTGGTAGAATGGGGTATACAATAAATGGCAAAGACATAGAGTTCTTAACTGGTTTGAATGGATTAACAGAAAAGCTGAATAATGATCAATTTCGAGAGTTCGTTAGAATTCTAAACAGTGGAGATTGCTTTGTTCCATATGTTATGATAAGCTATGGCGGATCCTATAATCTCAGCACTTTAATTGGGAGGCTGGAAGAACTGAGGAATAGCCACACTAATTTCGGAGTGAATGTTGCATTGGTTCAAGGAAGTTTGAGAAAGCAATTAACATCAATATCAAACACAAGGATGCCTGAGGATCAAGAAAGTCTTAGTTTACTTTATAAGGCTCTCTTTAATTCTGAAAACGTGGGAAGAGTGAGGAGTTATATATTAGCTCCGTTTGAGGATTTATTTTAGCAAAGTTTATTAAGAAAAAATTGTAACCAAAGACATGAATTTCAATAGGTTTGCAATTATATTTTTGATTTTTGCTTTATTACTTGGATTTTTAACTGGCTGCACGGCAAAACAAACTCCAGGGATTAAGCCGGGAAACTTTTTCGAGGAAGGACAGTGCGAAGGCCCAGTAATAGGAACAATGGTGAGAAGCAACGTACTGCTGAGCAATAAATTCTACAGGGAGGGTTTTACAGACAACTTTGAGTGGGGAACTATTCCTGGGAAGCACGAATTTGAGATCATCCATCCATCCGGCAGCGAGTACCGATTTGAAAGCGCAGATGCGGCTCTAAGCCTTTTAGAAAACAGCAACAAACATTATGGAATATATCACAATCTCATTACGTCAAGGGACATCAGAATTCCTGACTGGTATAAATTGCTGAGCCAGGAAGAGAAAAGAGCCTTTCTTGAGAATCACATAAGAACAATGGTTTCACGATACAAAGGGAGAATTCCTGTCTATATTGTAGTCAATCATCCCTTGCTGTGGGAATGGAAGTCTGCAAATGATTTCATGGGAACCGGGTGGAACAGGGTTGATGCCCTGAGCAATTTCTTCACATGGGCTCATGAAGAAGACCCTAAAGCAATCTTGATATTAAATGAAGGAGGGGACTCAAGTC
Organism: Candidatus Woesearchaeota archaeon; assembly: GCA_018302685.1. Taxonomy (GTDB): domain Archaea; phylum Nanobdellota; class Nanobdellia; order SCGC-AAA011-G17; family GW2011-AR20; genus JAGVZK01. The sequence continues at coordinate 2,254 of JAGVZK010000010.1, forward strand.
TTGAAACAGGAGTTATCATCAACCAGAGCAGAGGGCAGGAGTATGTTGATTTGATAAATGAGCTTTTAGACAGGGAAGTTCCAATCCACGGAATCGGGCTTATGGGGCACTTTGGATTGGGCGACGGGACTCTACCTCCTGACGAGCACCTTATTAATATTCTGGATTTATATGAGTCAACAGGGCTTCCAATCTTCATAACTGAATTGGATGTAAGCTATGACTGGACAAGGGCATTTGCAAACCCTGAAGATTCTGAATATCCCTTTAATCCTGAAACTGAATTTGAGGGTGATGGGATGAAGTATGAAAACTATTGGGAGTATCAGGCATATGCATACAAGCATGCGATTGAATTATTTTCATCCCATAAGAGCGTCGTGGCAATCTATCTTTGGGACATTGTAGAAAGCCCAGAATCATGGAGAACCGGAACAGGAATATATTTTAATGACGGCAAGCCAAAGCCCGCCTACTATTCAATCAAGCCACTGCTTGATGATGCCAAAGGAAGGAAACTATGCATCACCTAAGAGGGAATAGAAGCACTTAAAAAGGGCATTTACAACCCTACTTACAATTGTAAAAAGGAGATAAAATGAGACAAGAAGACAATAAAAGGTCAGGCAGAAATCGTGATTCTGGCGGATACGGAAGCAATTATGGTTCAAGGGATTTTGGCTCCGAACAGAGAGAAATGCATAAAGCTGTTTGCTCCGAGTGCGGAAATGAATGCGAAGTTCCATTCAAACCAACAGAAGGCAAGCCAGTATACTGCAAATCATGCTATGCTAACCACAAGCCAAAAAGATTTTAGATAAACCTAAGTTTTGGATAAAATCACAAAAATTTATTTCTTATTTGTTGAAGTCAATTCCACCGGAACAAATTAATATTCTAAATCACTCCTGTTACAAATGAACTGGAAGAGCCATTTATTCATCAGCGCTGTTTTGACTGCCCTAATCTCCTATCTTTTGAAAATAAACCTGCTGTCGATGGAAATCATCCCCTTGGTTATTGCAGTCGTGGCATTCAGCCTCCTTCCAGATATTGATCACCCAAAATCAAAGATTTCCTCATGGTTCAGGATTTTCTACATTCTTCTCGGGATTTATTCCATCTATGGAATAATTAATGGAGAACTTGTTTATTCAGTGTCACTAGCATCGGCCATTTTGCTGTTCATTTTTCACGCCGGAATTTCAGAGAACAGCTACAGGCACAGAAAGTTTCCGCACAGCTTTACATTTGGGGTTATTGCCTCAATGATATTATATGCCTTCACAGGGTTAATTATTGCACTTATAGGTTTTGGATGCTTTACAATTCATCTTTTACTAGACAACCATGTTTTAAGGGCATTCAATTATGATATCAAACTATGGAGAAAGCTTTTAAGAAGATGACTGTTAGTTAAGCTTTTATATTAATTTCATTCCCTAAATAAATGGATCGGAAAAACATCACGTGGGATCTGTCTGATCTTGGCAAGCTGGAAAATATTGACAAGGAAGTTTCTGAAATAAGGAAATTAGCGGACAAAATAGAAAAATACAGAAAAAATTTCAATGAGAACATTTCCTCTAAGGAATTTCTTAAGATACTGAATGAGACTGAAAAATTGATGGTCCGCCTGTCAAAAAATGCCTCTCTGATCCATCTCAATTTTTACAAGGACACAAAAAATCCTAAATTCCACTCGTTAACATCAAAAATAGACACTCTCGGAGCTGAAATCAGCAACAAACTCATGTTCATCAGCCTTGAATTCAAAAAATTCAGCGAAAAAAACGCAGAGAGGCTAATCAAGGAAACTCCAAGCCACAGCTACTATTTGAAAAGGCTGCGGGAGCTGAAGGATTACACTCTTGCCGAAGAGGTTGAGAAGGTTATTAATCTGAAGGATGTTAGCGGAATCAACGCATTAATTTCAATCTATTACATCTTTGTCTCTGAATTCAAATATGAATTTGAAGGCAAAAAAATAACGCAGGAGGAACTGCTGAAGCATGTCAAGGATACTAATCCAAAAAGGAGGGAAAGGGCATATGAATCTTTATTGGGGAAGTACAGGGAAAATAAAAATATCATCTCATTGATATATTCCAATGTAGTCAACAACTGGATGACGGAAATTCAGCTGAGGGGATACAAAAGCCCAATCTCAATAAGGAATGAGGCAAACGATCTTGAGGATGAAGATGTGGACACCCTTCTGAGAGTCTTTGAAAAGAATATTGACATTTTCAGGGAATACTTCAATGCCAAAGCCAAAGCCCTTGGAGTGAAAAAGCTCAGGAGGTACGACATCTATTCGCCTATGTCAAAAATAAAAAAGGAATTTGATTTCAATAAAGGAAGAAATCTTGTCATTGATTCTTTTTCAGGCTTTGACGACTTTAAGAAAATAGCGGAGGATATCCTTAAGAATCATGTTGACAGCGAGGTAAAGGAAGGAAAGAGGGGAGGAGCCTTCTGCCACTGCCCCAATCCCAAAACAAAGCCATTCGTGATGATGAGCTACACAGGAGATTTAAAATCGGTTGAGACGCTTGCACATGAACTTGGACATGGAATACACTTCAGCCTATCAAGCAAGAATAATATTTACTCTCACGATGCAGTGCTTCCTATGGCCGAGACCGCATCAACTTTCTGCGAAACCCTCTGGCTCAGCCACATGAAGAAAAAATTCCGGGACATCAGAAGAGACCTTATTTTCACCGAGCTTGACGGTGCATACGCTTCGATTGCAAGGCAGTTTAATTTCGTCATCTTTGAAAAGAAGGCTCATGAGCTGATAAAAAACGGCGGAAGCTCAGAGGATATTGAAGAGTTATACCTTGACCTGCTGAAGAGGCATTTTGGCGACTCTATAGAACTGAATGATATATTCAGATATGAATATCTTTACATTCCCCATATATTTGAAACTCCCTTCTACTGCTATGCCTATGGTTTTGGACTGCTGCTGGCGCTGAGCCTCTACAGGAAATACCTTGATGACAACAGCTTCAAAAAAGACATTGTGAAGATATTTAAGAGCGGAAGCAATGATTCTCCGAGGAATATCCTTAAAAAATCTGGGATCGAGATGAATGGAGAGTTCTGGCAGAACGGCTTTGATTATCTGAGAAGTCTCGTGAAAGATTTGAAATGATTGATGAAATCCACAAAATCCTGAAGGAAGAGGTGAGGAATTACAATGTTCCGATTGCGGAGCTCATTAAATTAAAAACTGAGAGCAAGTTCAAAACTTTAATAATAACAATACTGTCCTCAAGAACAACGGACAAAACACTGCTTAAGATCCATGACAGGATATTCTCCGAAATTAACGGCTTTGACGACCTTAAAAGGCTTTCAGCCAGCGAGATTGAAAAATTGATATATCCAGTTGGATTTTACAGGAACAAGGCGAAATACCTCAAAAGACTGCCTGATGTGATCGAGAAAGAATTCAACGGCAGAATTCCAGACAATGTTGATGATCTGATGAAGCTGCCCGGCGTCGGAAGAAAAGTCGCGAATGTAGTGAGTGTAGTCGCATTCGGCAACTATGACATTGGCGTCGATACACATGTCCACAGGATAATGAACAGACTAGGATATTTAAAAACCAAAAATCCCGACGAGACTGAAAAAACACTGAGGAAGAAGCTTCCAAAAGAATACTGGAAAGACATAAATTACATCCTGGTTGCTTTTGGCCAGAACTTATGCACTCCGATAAGCCCACACTGTAGCAGGTGCCCGATAAGAAAATACTGCAAAAGAGTTGAAGTCAAGAAATCAAGATAGCTCAGTCTTTAAATCCCCCCACAATTGACTGAGTTTCTTTACAAATTCTTCCAGGCTAAGTTCTTGGAGATTCCTAATTTCGTTGTCTTTGAGTGAAATCATTTTCCCATTTGAGGCCACCAAATCTATATACTTTTCTCCGACCATTCCATTCATGTCTGTAGTTGTGGTGCATGAATACACCAAGCACAACTTAAGATTGTTTAAGCAGTATGCTAACCTAAGGACTGAATTTGTAGTACTTTCATCGGTAAAATATATTTCATGATCCGGTTTCAGCACCTGCCCACCCATAATTACAACTATCTCCCTTAGACCAGAATCAAGCTTACCGGCCAAATACACTGAAAAATCAAATTTCACCATTCTAAATCATGGATTAAAAGATTTTATAAAACTTATTGCCCTATTCCAAAGTATATAATGGAAAAACTAATTGGCCATATAAACCTTCTCAGAAGAAGTTCAATCAAAAATAAAATAGACAGTAGGCTAAAAGAATTTGAAAACAACAACGAATGGTTTTCCGAATTGTGCTTCTGCATCCTGACTGCCAACTCAAAGGCAAAGACCGCAATAAATATCCAAAATGAGCTTGGTGAGGATGGATTCCTCAATTATGGTTTAAGTAAAATAAGGGAATCAATAATAAGGAACAAGCACAGATTTCCAAACAACAAATCAAGATTCATAACTGAGGCCAGGAAATTCAAAGACATCAAAAATATATTAAATGGCAAGGATGAATTTGATGCGAGAGAATTTCTGGCAAAAAATGTCAAAGGCATTGGGTACAAGGAGGCAAGTCACTTTCTGAGGAATGTAGGCTATAAAAATCTTGCAATTCTTGACAGGCACATAATCACCCTTATGGCTGAAAATAAACTCATTGAAAAGCCAAAAAACCTGAATAAGAGAAATTACATTAAGATTGAGGGTGAATTCAAAAAGATATGCGACAGGACAGGAATGAGTTGCGCAGAGCTTGACATGTACATGTGGCATCTAAAAACAGGAGAAGTCCTAAAGTAGAAATGTTTATAAATAAAAATTCTAAAATTTTTGGATGAAAGCGGAGATATTCAACTTCAACAGATGGATAAATGAAACAAATTCCGCAAAGTTAAGGGATAAATTCGACAAAATTCTCAGAAAGTCCGGATTTACTGTCCTTAATCTTTCAGAGCATCATTTCCAGCCATATGGTTACACCGCGCTATGGCTGCTTGGGGAGAGCCACTTTGCAGTCCACACTTTTCCCGAAGAGAACAAAACTTACATAGAGCTTTCAAGCTGCAACAGGAAGCTTTACAATAAATTTCTCAAACTTTTGCAGGATGGCGGGACGCTGTTCAAATAAATAATAGGAACGTTTTTATGTACTGATAAATATTGGTATTGTATTTGGGCAGGCAGCCAAAACATTTAACATAAGTTTGACTGGGTATCCTGTTTCAAGTTATGAAAGAACAATCGACTTTTCTTAAATCTTATTATACTCTAATGCGGTATGTTGATGACATTGTAGATAGAAATGCTCCTCTTCCAGTTAGATTTCAATCTTCAGTTGAATTTGTTGAAAAAAAATTGATTTTGCTAAACATGCAACAAATCCACGAAATTCTGCAGATTGTTTAATGTTGTATTGTTTTCAATTAGCAAATAAATTTGGACAAGAATGAGAATCTACGAAGCTTACGAAGGATAGAATAACAATTAATTATCTAATTCTGACAGCATCTAATGTTCTTGGCGCTATGGTCTCAATTCTGAATGTCTTATGGATGCTTGAGGCCAAATCAAGGCACTTTGAACTTTCCCCATGAACCAATATTATCTTCTTGGGCTTTGGATCAAGCCTCTTGACAAAATTCATCAGCTGGTCCCTGGAAGAGTGGCCTGAAAATCCCTTGAGCGCAAAAATTTTGAGCTTGACGCTGATGGTTTCATCCTCGCTGATTCTTATGTCTCCGTCCCCGTTTTCAAGCCTTCTTCCCAATGAACCAGGCCCCTGATAGGAGACTAGAACAAGAGAATTTCTCTCAGAATTTGCAAGCTCCTTGAAATACTCAACAGAAGCTCCTCCGGTCATCATGCCAGAAGTGGCCAATATGACGCACGGCCCACCCTCTATCACTTCCTTCATTTCTTTCTGTGAGCCCACATGATGGAATATCTTGCTCAGGAATGGATTGTGATCCTTGTGGAATATTGATTTTTTTACCAGTGAATTGAAGAAATCTGGATAAGCAGTGTGGATTGCGGTGACATCCCACACCATCCCCTGGACATAAACAGGTATTTCGGGAATCAGCCCGTTCTTGTGCGACTTTTCGACTATCAGCATGATCTCCTGGGCTCTTCCAACTCCAAGGACAGGGATAAGGCATTTGCCTCTTTTCTCAATAGTCTCTTTGATTATTTTGACTAATTCATTTTCGGAGTCCTTTCTTGTCGCAGGATTGTCGTCCTTTCCTCCATAAGTTGCCTCCATGATTACTGTTTCCAGCCTCGGAAATTTTGTTATTGCCTGTGATAATAAATTGGAATTCTCATAATTTATATCTCCAGTGTAAAGGAGATTATGAAGGCCGTTTCCAACATGAAGATGGATCATTGCGCTTCCAAGGGTGTGTCCGGCATTGTATAGAGTAATCCTTATATCTGGAGTGATGTCTGTAACCTCTTCGTAATCTAAGACAACAGTGTGCTTCACGACTTCTTTAATGTCTGTTGAAGAGTAAATTGAATCCTTGGCTTCCTTCTGCGATACTGAGATGTAATCCAGCGTAAGCAGAGCCGCAATATCCCTTGTCGGGGCCGTGCAGTAAACCGGGCCTCTGTAGCCCATCTTGAATAGGTAGGGAAGAAGTCCGACATGATCCAGATGGCTGTGGCTTATGATGACGGCATCTAGATCGTTTATGTTGAACTCTGGAGCCTCCAGATATGGAAATGCATCCTGTTCATTTGCAATGTCAATTCCGCAGTCAAGCAGGACTCTTGATTCTGGGGTCTGCAGCAGTATGCACGACCTTCCGACGTGCCTTGCAGCCCCGAGGAAAGTGGCTCTTATCCACTGCGACCTCTTTTCCCTTGTCCATCCGTCATATATTCTTTTTCCTATTTTGTTGAGGAACCTTCTTCTGTAGTCATTGTTCTCATACAGGACTCCTCTTATGTTCTCGATTAATTTTGATCTTATTGAGGGTGTTCTCTTGATCTGTGGAACCCAAAGTGTTTTTTCCCTTATGTCTTTCAGAACTTCTCCAGCTTTTCCGATTGCAACTCCCGGCTTCTCAACTTCTATAATCACAATTGACCTTTGAGGATCAAATATCATTTGGGACAGTCCAGCATCCCCAGGAATCAGTTTTCTTATCTGCTCTTCAGCCTTTTCAATTCCCATTGTCATGCTCGGGTCAGGCCTGAGCTCAACTCTCTTCTTGATGCTGTCAACGATCTTCTTGATCACTCCATTGCTGTTCAGAAAAAAATCCTTGGTTTTTGTATAAACAACTATGTTGGCCCCTTCAAATAATGTGTCAGAAATATCTACATTACTTGGTATTTCCTTTAATACTTCTTTTATTATATCTGCCATTATTATAGAACTTTATTCCTTAAGCTGAAATATCCATCTGGTTGTCTTTGTTGAAAACTTCCTTTATGCCACTTTTTGTCACTTCATAAACTTCAATTCCATTTCCTGATGCGGCGTCTCTCTGTATTGCTGCGTTCACTGCCTGCACTGCAAGTTTAATAGCATCCGGGGAGTTCATGTTCCTTCTGTAATTTGACTCAAGCGTCCCTGTGGCATACATCATTCCTGAGCCGTCAGTAGAATAATCATCAAACTTTATTACGGAGCCGTCCATCCCGATTGAATATAAATGTGCTCCCTCACCGTCCCTTCCAGCAACTAAGAACTCAACCACTGAAGGGATATACTGCCTTGCGCTTCCATAAAGTATATTTGCCAGGAAATTCACCGACTCCTTGACAGAGTGAGCCTTATTTCTCCTGAGCTCTGTCAGCTTCAGGTTAGCTCTTAAAAATCTTCCAAGCAACTGTGCATCAGATACTGAGCCAGTCATTGCAATGAGGAGATTATCATTGACTTTGTATATTTTCTTGAATTTTTTATCCACAACTATTCTCCCTGCTAGAGTAACCCTCTTGTCAGCCGCCAAGATGACCGAATCTTTGGCGCATAAGCCCACAATCGTGGTTCCTGTTTTCTTGATTTCTTTTTCCATCTTGAATCACTTAGAAACTCACTGGTTTATCTGTGTCTGAATTTGTTTATAAATTTTTTGGTGATGTTCCCCGGAAGAAAATTATAATTAGTTTATGATTTCAATTTTTAATGCATTGTACATCCATCTATGAAGTAGACAATGTCGTGCAGTCACTCTAATCTCTTTTTGTGGTTTCAATGATTCTATGTATTCATCACACCAATTAAGCAAATAAAAACCAAAACAAAGGTCTTTCCCCCCATAATCAACTTTAGGTAAGATGTTCAAATAAAAAACCGGCTTTTTCAAACGTTGCCTTTCTTTCACTCCATCAAGAGCAACTGTTCCTTCAAATATCCTTTCTCTTAACCCTAACATCTTAATCACTGTTAAGTTGTGAAGGTTATTTATAAACTTTTTGGTCATTTGTAAATTCAATCCATAATGCAAGAGGATAGTAATGTCCCCCGCTACTTTTTCTCATGAACAAATCCGTTACCAACGCTTTAACACCGTCTGCTAAATAAATTTTATCTTCCTCAGGGGCTATATAAAATAACCTTCTGGGAGACTTGCCCTCAAGATTACCAGTATCAGAACTCTCCAAATTGATGTAGCATACTTTTAGAATCCCAAAAAGATGTTCTTCAGATTCGCGCCATTTTTTTATTCGCCCTTCAAGTCTTCTTATGAGTGCCATGAACTCAACCAAAGAAATATTTTTATAAGCATTGTGGTAATGCAATAGCATGAAAAAAGTAATTCTTGATACAAATTTTATTTTATCCTGTCTAAGCTTTAAGATAGACTTCATTGTGGAAACAAGAAAGCTGGTTCCAAATTCTACATTGAGCATCATGAAGGGAACGCTTCACGAATTGGAAAATAAGAAGCTTGGAAATCTTGCATTGCAGATATTGGGCGAAAAAAAAGTAAACGTGATTGATTCAGGGGATTACGTCGATAATGAAATACTGAATCTGAAAGGAGATTATGCGGTGGCAACTAATGACAAGGAACTGATTAAAAAATTAAAATTCCCAATAATAAGGATCAAGCAGAAAAAATATCTAATTTTGCAGTAAGAGTTAACTTTAAAAACCTTAAACGTTCAATTTAAATAAAATGTTTTATGAATACGAATTAAGGAGTCATATAAGGGTTGACCCAAAGAACTTTCAGGACGATGTCAACAAGGCGGTTCTCAAGCAGTTGAATGAAACCTTTGAGACATTCATAGGGAAAGATTTGGGGATTGCGATAGGAGTTTCTGAATTGATTGAGGTGGGAGAGGGGATAATAATACCTGGGGACGGGGCAGCTTATTATGACACCAGATTCAAGCTCCTGACTTTCAAGCCAGAGCTTCAGGAAGTGTGCCTCGGAGAAATCTCAGACATAACTGATTTTGGGGCTTTCATAAACTTAGGACCTATAGACGGGATGATTCATGTGTCCCAGACAATGGATGATTATGTGACTTTTGCAAAATCAGGCGTTTTAACCGGAAAGGAAACTAAGAAAAGTTTAAAAATAAAGGATTTGTGCAGAGCTAGAATAGTTGCAATAAGCTACAAGAATATAAGGGACCCTAAAATCGGATTGACAATGCGTCAGGCTGAGATGGGAAAATTGTCCGATTTGAAGGAGAGTAAAAAATGAAAAAAGTGTGCAAGAAATGCGGGTTATTCGTCGAAAAAGACAAATGCCCAAATGATGGGGGCGATAGTTTTAGCGACAGCTGGAAAGGCCGTCTGTTCATATTTGACGCTAACAAGTCAGAAGTTGCAAAGAATTTAGACATTAAAATGAAGGGGGAGTACGCAATCAAGATAAAATGAAAGTTCTGAGCCAATTTAAAAATAATTTGATGGGAAGGGTTGATTATGAAATTGATGTGGGCCACGACAAGTCCTCCACTCCAAAGAGGGATGAAATAATTAAAAAATTGGCTGAATTCTTCAAGGTGAATCCCAAATTGGTGAAATTGAGGGCAATTAGCCAGAAATACGGCTTTCCAAAGAGCAGAATCAAGGCCTCTATCTATGAGTCAGAAGAGGGATTTAAGGTTGAGGTAACAAACAAGAAGAAAAATGGCAAAAAAGAAGAAACCAAAAAATAAAAGCCCGAGCAAGAAATCCGCTAAGTATAAGTTGGAGGGATCTAGCCTTGTTAGGGGTAGAACCTGCCCAAAGTGCGGTCCAGGAGTATTCCTGGGAAAGCATAAAGATAGGCTTTACTGCGGCAAGTGCCATTACGTTGAGATGGGTAATTAATTTTCTTTAAAAATCATTATCTCTTGAGGCAATGAATCCTCTGGATTAAAATTAGAATTGCATCACCTCCAATTATTGTGTCACAAACTTATTATAAAACCCGAAGAAGCTCCATCCGAAGACAGAGACTTCTTGGGAAAAAAGAGGTGATTAATATTGGGATAATCTACTAGTATATAAACCTTTCGGTTAGTTCTTATTTTAAAGTAGTTACATAATCTTATAAAACGTTAGTAGTATCTTTCACTCATGCACCAAGAAATATATAACATGCTCATTCAAAGAGACGAGATTACGTGGCAGTCAATTCTTATGGATTTGATAAAATCAGAGCAGATGAGCCCATGGGACATAGACGTTTCCCAGCTGGCAAAGATGTATCTCAAAAAAGTTAAGGAGATGAAAGAGGCAAACCTTCACATTTCAGGCAAGATAATCCTTGCATCAGCTATGTTGTTGAGAATCAAGTCAAACAAGCTGGCAAACGAGGAAGTGTATAATTTTGATTCTATGCTCTTCAAGGAAGATGATACTTATGAGGAGCTTGAAGACTTATTTGATTCCGCTCCAGATCCTTCAAAGGGCTCGTTCAGGCCCCAATTGACAATAAAGACGCCGATGCCGAGGAAGAGAAAAGTCACATTGAATGATCTTGTGTCTGCATTGAACAAGGCCCTTGAGATAGAGAAGAGAAGAACTATAAGAAACCAGCTTAATCAGATTGTCAATGTAAAAATTCCAGAGAAAAAAGTTGACATTTCCCAGTTGATTAAGGATGTTTATGACAAGATTGTGACTCTCTTCCAGACTAAGGAAAAATTGAAATTTTCAGCGCTTGTGAATTCTGAGAAGAAGGAGGACAAGATAATGACATTCATTCCGGTTCTTCACCTTGCAAATCAGGAAAAGATAACAATAAATCAGGAGCAGGAATTTGGTGAGATAGACATAGAAATGTATCGCCAAAGCTGAAATAGAATTTAAAACCACAAAAGATTTATAAAAAAATAAAACAGACAAAAAAGGGGTGAAAAACTATGAGTTTCAATTATTTGGGTGCAATAAAGAGGCCTTTTGCAGATTTTAACAAGCTTTTAATCGGAGTTTTGTTTTTATTAATACCAATAGTCAATATAGCGACGGGATTCTTTGTGAGGGGGTACAGGCTTGAGGCTGCCAAGAATTACAATAAGAAGCTTCCTGAATGGAAGGACTTCGGAAAGTTGTTTGTTAGGGGTTTGCTGTCTTGGGTCATCGCGATAATATACATGATCCCCGCATTCATTCTGTTGTTCGTTTCAATAGGAAGGATTATCTATGATGTGATTATCCAGTATGGCTTGAGTCAGGGATTGAGCACGGATAATCCTCTGTCGGATTCCATAATTCAGAATTTCCTCCTGAGCAATACAGGGCTGATACCTGTGTTCTTCATAGGATTGGTTCTGATGGTGATGGCTGCTTATATAACTCCGATTGCAGTCATGGGGTACATTCAGAAGTACAATTTTAAGGATGCATTTAAGCTTGGTGAAGTGTTCAGGAAGGCATTTACAGGGAAGTACTTCGTTGCAATCCTGGCAATACTGCTCTATGGCTTTATAGTAAGCCTGGTGTTGAATGTGCTGCAGATGGGGATAGTTTTGATAGGTGTCCAGTTCATTGCGGTCGCCTTGACTCTGATAGTGACTTCATTGGCGTCATATATGCTGATGATAACAAACTATACAGTCTTTGGGGAAGTCTATCCAAAGATTAAGTAATTTTTTTCTCTTTCTAATTGAATAGAGAATTATAGCCAAGCCCCCAAAATTCTTTTGACTTTCATTTGTAAAATTTTATTTCTATTTTTTTATCAATGCTTAGAATTGCGAATTGCCCTTTGTCCGCCTCGCCTGGATTGACTAGCAAACTTTTGCCTATTTTTGCAGTTTTTTGTGAATACTCATGCATGTGGCCGCAAACAACAATCTTTGGCTGATATTTTCTTATATACTTTAAATAATACTCGTCCCCAAGATTTTTTCCATACATCGGGCTCTCTTTACACAGTATTTTATCCAGATGGTTTAAGGGAGGATCATGAATTAAAAAAATAGAATTATCAAAAGTTTCCACTTGAGAAAATATTCTTTTTAATCTTTTATCCCACATTGAATTTGTTCTCGCAATTCCTTTTTTAATGTATTTGTTAAACTTAAGTTTTTCCTTTCCTTTTTCAGTAGGAAACCTGTATCCTGAATTAGCAATTAATGTAAAATCTTTTCTTTTAATTGTTCTAGCGTCCAACAATTCCAAATTTTTATATTTCTTAACTTCTTTTGACAAAGAAACCAAAGAAGGTTTTTTGTTTCTTGAGTTCTTTTCCAAATCAAAATTGCCCCTTATAATATAAACTTTTTTCCCAAGCGAATTCAGAAATTTCAGCGTATTAATTAGGGTTTTACTTGACCTAATCCTTATTTTATTATATTTTTCTTTTCCGATTATTTTTTCCAAAGGTTTTTTGTCAAGTTCATTCCAATATTTGAAAATGTATTTTCTCAAACCTCCGTCCGAAACGAGGTCCCCATTGCATAGGGCATATTCAAAATCTAAATTATAAACTCTATTCAACTTAGAATGTATTTTTCCATGGAAATCACCAATCAATAAGAATTTCATTTCATTCTCTTAATTAAATCCTCTCTCTTCAGCAGGTCTTCTTTTCCAGATTTCATGTCCTTCAGTTTGAATTTTTTGTTTTTAACTTCGTCAGAGCCGGCAAATACAACATATGGAATCCCCATTTTGTTTGCATACTCAAGCCCCTTGCTTATTTTGTCAAGAACAATTGTCCTAAGCCCGTTGTCCCTTAAGAATTCGCCCAATTTAATTGCATCCCTATCCTGTTTTATATTGACAATCAGGCACTGAAGATTATCCATTTCAATTTTGGCTAGTTTCTGGAGCCTGTCCAGCCCGAAAGCCAGTCCGGTGCACTGAACCCCGTCAATCAGATATGACCCCCCTGCAACAACAGTTTCTTTCATGCCTTCTGATTTTACTTCAAAAACATTCCTGTTATAGTAGCTTAAGCCCCTTGCCAGAGTTGGCAGGAATTTTATCCTAACGCCGAAGTATCTGCAGTACTTCTCCAGCTCCTCAATGTCGCTGTAATTTTTATATTCCTTGAAGTTAGTTTTCTTTAATTTGTCAATCAGCCTGTCAGCATTGTATGCCTTTAGATTATCCTTGACCTCTTTTTCACTGAGCTTATCTAGTTTGTCTATCTCTCTTATGACCTCTTCTTTCTTCTTGATTCCTTCCTTGTCCAGAATCTCGTTCAGCAGTCTTCTGGAGTTTACATAAATCTCGTATTTTATTCCCAGCTCATCCAGAACTTTTGAGGTTATCTTTAGGACTTCAGCATCATCTATGTAGTCGGAGCCAACAACGTCAATATCGCACTGAGTGAACTCCCTGAATCTGTTTGAGGATATTGGCTCGTCCCTGAATACGCTTCCAATCTGGAATCTCTTGTACGGAAGCCTCTTGTTCTTGGAAATTCTCTTGAGCTGAAATGTGAACTCATATCTCAGGGCAAGATCCCTCTTTCCCTTGTCTTTAAGCCTGAAGATATCGGAGATTACTTCATCGTTTTCATTTCCTTTTTTTACGAAGCTCTCAAACTCAACTATCGGCGTCTCAGCGGGCTCGTATCCATACAACCTGAAATTATTTGCCAGAATCTCCTTTATCTTGCCCCTCTTGATTGCGTCTTCCCCAGTTACATCCTTGAACCCTTTGACAGTTTCCATCTTTTATAAAAGCGGTGACGGGGACTTGAACCCCGGACTTAGGATTTCTGTTGGTGAAAACCACAGTCCTAAATTATACCAACTTAACTATCACCGCCATAAACCTCCAGATTTGATATAGAATTACCTAAATAAAAGTCTTTTCTATTGGTGAAAACAATCAACTCGTGCCATTGTACAATTGAAGAGAATCAATGGTTTATAAAATTTGTTATTTCATCGCTGAACATTGCATTCCAAAAGTTTCTCATAGTCTTTCACCAAAATGCCATCAGGAGATAATTAGTCTTTAATGAACAACCATTCTTGAAATAAAACTTTCCAAAACCTTTTTAAATTCAGTTCTTCCAAAAATTCCTATGGAAGCGGTAATATCAAGTTTCAGGAGAGGAAGGCACACTCAGTATACCAGTCAGATGATTATAGAGCCTAACATGGACAGTGAGAAGGCAAAATCCTTGATAGGAAAAACAGCTGTCTGGACATCGCCAGGGAAGAATAAGAAGCAAATAAAAGGGAAGATAAAGAAACTTCATGGAAACAAAGGAAGATTGAGAGTTCATTTTGAGACAGGAATGCCCGGCCAGTCATTAGGGGCAAAGGTAAGGATAGAATAAGATGGCAAGCTTAAGAAAAGGAAAATGCTACAGAAAGCAGGTAAGACCCTACACCAGAACATCTAAGGTTAAAGCAAAGTCATTCATAAAGACAAGACCTGCAAACAGGATTGTAAGGTACAACATGGGAAATTCCCAGAAAGATTTCAAGTACGAAGTTCTCATAGTTTCAAAGGAGGATATCCAAATAAGGCATAATGCTCTGGAGTCTGCAAGGCTTGTTGTCTTCAGAAGACTGCAGAAGCTTGGCAATACTAATTTTTATTTTCAGATTAATGTTTTCCCTCATCAGATTCTTAGGGAGAACAAGATGCTTTCAGGGGCAAGGGCAGATAGGCTGCAGACAGGTATGAGCCATGCTTTTGGGAAGCCGATGGGGCTGGCGGCGAGGGTGAAAAAGGGGAAGGTTATCCTGTCAACAAAGGTTGACTCTGAAAATCTTGAAGCCGTGAAAGATGCCATGAAAAAATCAATACCAAGGCTGCCTTGCAGGTGTTCAGTTGAAATTAAGAAGATTGATTCTTCATAAATATTTTTGAATATAAAACTAAACCATCCTTACGAACACAAATTCGCCAAAATCTTCTTTGACCAGCCCGTTTTTACTCTTAGTTATTTTTATCATTTTTTGGAGATATTTTCCGATGGGCCCGATGAGGATTCCACCCTCTTTCAACTGTTCAATTAATCTCTCAGGGATTCTTTCAGGGGCAGCTGTTAAGATTATCTTGTCAAATAGGGATTTCTCTTTTAATCCTTCGTATCCATTTCTGTTGAAGATTTCAAAATTTGTTATCCCTTCTTTTTGGAGATTTGCCTCAGCGAGGTCGATCAGTTCCCTGTGAATCTCCAGAGAGTATGCTTTCCTCACCATTGAGCATATCAGGGCCAGATTGTATCCTGAGCCCGTCCCAATCTCGAGGACTTTGTCATTTCTCTTTAGTTCAAGCGCCTGAAGCATTATCATAATTGTAGTCGGCTGGGAGATTGTCTGTCCGCACTTGATTGGAAGTGCACTGTCAATGTAGGCCTGGCTCCTGTTCAGGACGAAATTCTCCCTCTCAACTCTCCGGAAAGCTTCAATTAATCTATCATCATGAACAATTCCATTGGCCGTCCAATAGTCTATCATCTGCTCTTTTCCAATCACGCAATAAACAATATTTAAAAATAGATAAACCTTTTTGTATTCATGAAAAACATCATTGTATTCTGCGCGCACAGCGATGATTCTGAGATTTCAATAGGGGGGACAATATTGAAATATTCCCTAGATTATAACATCATAAAGCTGATCCTTTCTTCAGGGGAAAAGTCAACGCCGCACCTTCACGAGGAGTACATAATAAATGAGAGAATAAAGGAGACTGAGAGAATATCCAGGAAGATGGGGATAAAGGAAAATATTTACTTTCATTTAATCGACGGGAAACTGCAGAAGTTCAAGAATGATGAGGGCATATTAAATCAGGTCAGGGATATAATCCTAAAATACAGGCCGGCGAAGATATTCACTTTGACTCCTATAGACCCGCATCCAGACCATAGGGCGGCTAATGAGATAACACTGAATGCCCTGAAGCTTTCCAAATATGAATGCCCTGTTTATGGGTATGAAGTGTGGAATTTGATAAAGTTAAGGCAGCCGATGGTTTATGAGGATATCACCGAATTCTTCAGGAAAAAGGTGCAGCTCATGAGGGAATTCAGGTCCCAGTGGATATCCATTTATGCCTTGTTGATCCCGACATACATAAGGGCAATAAGGAACGGGGGAAAGATAAAAAAGAAATATGCTGAGAGGTTTTTCAAGCTGAAATGAAATACTTATTCATAATAACAGGAGTTGCATACGGCCATCTGACGAGGCAGGAGTCTATCATAAGCAGGCTGGAGAAGCTGGACAGGAATGCAGAGATAGTGATTGCAGGTTATAACACTTCTTACAATTATTTTAAAAAAAAGTATAAAGTCATAAAGCTTGAGCCGATTTATTTTGGGAGTGAATGTCCACGGGTAAAAACATTTGAAATCCTTTCGAAGAACAACAGGCTCATCTCAAACTGGATTAAAAATTATCACATAATAAAAAGCTTCAGGAAAAGCTTCAATCCCAACGTTACAGTTTCTGACTGGGAGCCTTTTTCCCTTTTCCTGAAGGACTGCTACATGACATGGAATTACAAGCCATTTCCGGCCAGAACGCTTTCATTCATATTCCAGAAGTTTTTGCTGAATGTCCTTTTCTCGGTAATAAAGCTGGTAGATAAGAGGATAATCATTCCAAGCATAATGGAAATGAATGACACAAAGAACTTCCTTTATTTCCCTTTGATAATAAGAAAATTCCCAGATGAAGTAAAGGAAAAAAAAGGGTATAAGAATTCAATAGTTGTCATGATTGGCGGCTCTGACTTTGGAATTTCACTAGCAAGAAAAATAAGGAATGTCTCCAAAAATTTCAATGAAAAATTCGTTTTCTTTGGTTTGAAATGCAAATCTGAGAACTGCATCGGATTTAGGGGATTCAGGGGCGATTATCTGTCGTTTTTGAAGTCATCAAAGGCTGTGATAAGTCTGGCAGGATACTCCGGATTGTCGGAGGCATTGGTTTACAAAAAGCCTAATTTGATTTTCCCGATAAAAAACTGGATAGAGCAGGATTCTGTCGCAAGGGAGTTTGAAGATTATGTTAAAGTTGGGAGCATAGAGTCATCAGAGGCTGAAATAAAGGATATACTTGAGAATTTTCTTTTGAATCTTGAAAACTACAAGAAGAGGCTCGACAGTTTGGAGATCAAGGATGGAGCAAGAGAAGTGGCGGAATTCCTGTATAGAGAGGCTAGTTCTTAGCGAGGTAATTTCCCATTCTTCTTATCAATATGAACCAATACTCTGCTTAAGGGAGATATGAAATGTTCAAGAAGAGTCCATGTTGATAAATCATTTGTTTTAACGTATGAATTGGATGGAGAGAATAAAGTTGTGAGACTTCAGGATTATGAGTATCATAGTAATTTTTATTAAGTGGCTGTCAGCAGAATATTTCTTAAAGCAGCTCTGCAAAAAAAGCCATACATAGTAAAGTGACAAATGTCATTTCAGACCACAACTAAAAAAAAGCCAAAACTTTTATAAACCCTTTTTTAGACCTTAATCCATGGAATTCACGAAGTTTGAGAAGGCAAGGATCATTGGGGCAAGAGCTCTTCAGTTGGCGATGGGTGCGCCTGTTCTGGTCAAGCTGGATAAGAAGGACTTTGATAGGATTAAGTACAATCCAATTGAAATTGCAAAGATGGAATTCGAAAAGGACATTCTGCCGATAACAATCAGAAGACCTATGCCGGCAAAGTTATGAATAAATTTAAATAACTTGATTTTCTCTTAATACCAATGTTAAACGCCGCCAAAATACTTAATTCTAGAGAGGAGCAGACCATTCAGGTGAACTGGAATGGATTCATCGGGAGCGCTCCGGAGGGCAAGTCAAAGGGGAGCTTTGAGGCAAAGCCCTATTTAACAAACATTGATGATGAAATCTCAAAGCTAAGGGAGATAAACCTTCCGGAAATTAATTCTTTTGAGGATTTTAGGACTGTTGAAAGGCTGTCCAAAGACCTTGGAAGTGTTGCAAGAATTGCTCTAGAATTTGCTATCATCCAGTCTAAGACATACAAGCTGTTTGACGGAAGGAAATTGCCGAGGCCACTTGGAAATGTTATTGGAGGCGGGCTTCACAGAGAGAATTCGACATTAGAGTTTCAAGAGTTTCTGGTCATTGACTCAAAGAGCAGGAGTTTTGTCAAGGCTGCCGAGAACAACATGAATTTTTACAATTTCATTGGGGAGAAGCTTGGCGCAAAATTGGACAATTTTGATGGAGGTAGAACAGATGAGGGGGCATGGAGCCCTTATATGAATAATGAGGATGTTCTGGATCTACTTTCAAAGTATTCCAAAAAATTCGGATTGAGGATAGGCATTGACATGGCTGCCTCAAGTTTTTTCAGGAACAACCTTTACACTTACAAAGATAAGGAGTTGACCAAGGACGAGCAGATAGACTACGTCAATTCATTGATTAAAAAGTACGATTTATATTACGTTGAAGATCCGCTTCACGAGAATGATTTCCTTGGATTTTCTCACATCAACAAGAGGGCTCTGGTTGTCGGTGATGATTTAACTGTTACAAACATGACCAGATTGAAGCAGGCTCTGCAGCTGAGCTCCGTCAATGCATTCATTGTGAAGCCCAATCAGTGCGGTTCTTTGGTTGAAGTCAGGGAGATAGCTGATTATGCCAAGGGGCTCGGTGTTGTCCCAATTATAAGCCACAGGTCCGGAGAGACCATGGACACTTCAATAAGTCATCTTGCTGTTGGCCTTGAAATCCCAATCATTAAATGCGGAATCTTTGGGAAAGAAAGAGAAGTCAAGATTAAAGAGCTTATTAATATCGAAAAAGAAATTTCTTCAAAATAGACTTTTAAAAAGAATCTGATTCATCACTTTAAAATAAAAAGTATAAATCGAAAGATATATAAGATAAAATTGTGGTTTAATTATATACTTTTAAAAAGGAGGTGTATTTATAATGGCATTGGATGCTGTCACAGCAACGGGTTCTTTGATATTGAATCCCCTCGTCAATCTATGGGTTGGGTTCATAAACATTCTGCCGGGCATTGTTGCAGCTATTATTATTCTGATAATCGGCTACTTCATATCTTTGGGGCTTGGCCACTTGGTTAGAATAATCTTAGAAAAGGCGGGATTGAACAAATATTCAGAGACGCACAAGATGGCGGGAATTGTGGGTCACATAAGGCTGAGCCATTTGTTTGGAGAAATCATAAAATGGTACGTTTTCGTCGTGTTTATCAGTGCGGCTGTAGGTGTTCTAAATTTGGGGCAATTGTCAACAATCCTCAATGAGTTTGTTTTGTGGCTGCCTAATGTTATCGTTGCGGCTATAATAATAATATTTGGAATTGCACTGGCTCACTTTGTAAGCATGAAGATTGAGGAGCATACGGAGATGAAAGGGACAAGGTTCCTCGTTAAGATTTTCAAGATTGTGCTGATATACATAGTGGCCGTAATCGCATTGAACCAGATTGGTGTTGACGTTGGAATTTTGGAGAATACGTTCTTGATCCTAATAGGTGCTTTGGCTGTTGGAATAGCTGTGGCATTGGGAATCGGATTGGGAAAGTCATTCGGGCCTCAGGGAAAGAATATAATAAAAGACCTTGAAGATTTAATGCACCACTAATTTCTTTCTTTTTTTATTTTTGTTTCTAAAAATGCATTATTGCCTAAGCGGGACTTGACTGAACATTTAATTGTAATTTCTTAGCAGTAAACATAGTATTTTATAAACCCCTTTCTAAGGATTTTTCTCAATGATATCAGGTTTTAGGGATTTATACAAAAATTCTACAATTGCAATACTTGGTTCAGGACCATCGATTGGATTGTATTCAGAAAAAGAGGATATCGCCATTTCTGTTAATGGAGCATCCTTGTTGACAGGCAAAAAATATAATTTCTTTTTAGCCGGAGACGTTAGGGCGCCAGAAAGAAAATGGTGGCTTGCTTCTAAAGGTTTGGAAAATGTAGTAAGAGTAGTGTCTTCATACATTGCTCCGTTTGATCCAATTCTTTACCCGGATGAAGACGTTCGCAATTCCATTTTAAAGAAATACAATAGTTTTGTCGAATTGAATCCTTATATTAATTTTGTGCCAGAACATATTCCTGAAAGGCCCAATGCATTTTTTAGGTTTGGGGGTTTTGGTAAGGAATATGTGGAAAGAATTTCAAGAAAGCAGGATCTGCTATACTGGGGAGGCACAATATCATCAATCGCCCTGCAATTTTCTATTATTCTTGGAGGAGAAGATATTCACCTGTACGGATGTGGTCTTGATAACCACACAGGCAAAAATTATCATTATCCCGTCCATGATAATGAAAGAGGAGGGATTGAAAATGAGCAGGTTGAAATTATGCAGGCGACAATAGATAAAATAAGGGGCATGAAGATTAGCATATCAATCCACGGAGAGTCGAGAATTAAATAATCTTCTCAAACAGTATCTCCGGCTCCCCAACTTTGTAGATTTTTATTTCATTGTTGAATCCTTTTAAATCCTGCATTTCAATGTTCAGCAGTGAGGATATTTTTTCTGATGTCGAAGGTATGAAAGGCCACAGCAATATTGATATCCTTCTTATCGATTCAAGGCATGTGTACATTACTTTTTCCAGTTCCCCGTCCTGCAATTTCCATGGCTCCTTCTGGTTGATGTACCTGTTTGTGTCCTGGACATATTTCCATATCTCATTCAATGCTTCAGTTATTTTGTAATTTTTCATTAATTCTTCAATGTTTTTTATTTCAAATTTGATTTCAACCGGCGACTTCTTTATCTCAGGCAGTTTTTTGCACAGGCTTAAAGTTCTTGACACCAGATTGCCAAGCTCATTCGCCAACTCATTGTTAATCCTATTTTTCAGCGATTCCTCGGAAAAGTCGCCATCATCATAAAACATAACCTCTCTGGCCAAAAAGTATCTTATGCCGTCAACAGAGTACTTCTCAGCAAGTTTTACAGGGCTTATAGAATTGCCGAGCGATTTTGATATCTTCTGCTTGTTGAATGTCAGAAAGCCGTGTATATAAACTGTTTTAGGTGGCTTGATGTCTGCCGAGAAAAGCATTGCAGGCCATATTACCGCGTGGAACCATCCATTGTCCTTCCCAAGAAGATGAATGTCCGCAGGCCAGTATCTCTTGAACGTCTCTTTTGGATATTCAATTCCGGACAAGTAGTTTATCAGGGCTTCCCACCAGACATAGGTCACGTAATTTTCATTCAGTGGAAATGGAATCCCCCACTCAAGGCTTGATTTCAACCTTGTTATATTGAGGTCGTTGAGCCCCTCTTTTATCCTATTTATTATTTCGTTCCTTCTTGCCTTTGGCTGTATGAATTCTTCATTTTCCTTTATGTGCTTCAGCAACCTATCTTTGTATTTGCCTAATCTGAAGAAGTAGCTTTCTTCTTCCAGAATCTCCGGAACTTTGTTGTGGTGTGGGCATTTTCCATCAACCAAGTCTTTTTCAGTGATATAAGCTTCGCATCCCTTGCAGTACAGCCCCTTGTAAGTGCCTTTGTAAATATCGCCTTTCTTGTATATCTTCATAGTTAATTCTTGGGCTGTCTTGATGTGATCCTTGTCAGTCGTTCTGATGAATCGGTTTGGTTTTATGTTGAGAAGGTTCCAGACGTGTTTGAATTTTGAAGAGTTCTCATCAACAAGCTCTTTAGGGGTTAGCCCTTGGTCTTTTGCTGCATCCGCTAATTTTTGGCCGTGCTCATCAGTTCCTGTCAGGAAAAATACATCATCCCCTAGATTTTTATGCCATCTTGATATAATATCAGCTATTACCTTTTGATAAGCATGCCCCACATGCGGAATAGAATTTACATAATCTATTGCGGTGGTGATGTAAAACTTTCCCATTATATTCCACATCTTCAGTATTTTTTAAACCTTTTTATGCGGGAGAATGTGAAGAAAACATAAGAGGGACTTTGTTTAAAAAGTAGTAATTTGATTTGGCTATTGGTTGAGATGAGCAATATTGTTCACTCTAAATGTATTAACCAGCTATCTTAATTAGTTGAGCAGACCGTTTTTGATAGCACATTCAAAATATTTTCCAATAGTTTTATAAATCCATTTTTTCTCAAACTTTCAATGACAACCAATGAACAGGAGCTGTTGGTTCCGCTTGAGGCTTACCTAAAATCAGGAATTCACATAGGAACCAAGTATAAGAACAGTTACATGGAGCCGTTTATATACAAGATAAGGAATGATGGCCTGTTTGTTCTTAATGTTCAAGAAGTCGATAAAAGATTAAGGCTGCTGTCAAATTTCATAAATCAGTACAGCCCTGGTGAGATGGTCATCGTCTGCAGAAGGGAAAATGGATGGGATGCGGTTAATAAATTCTCGGAGATCACTGGAATAAAGGCATTTATAGGGAGATATCCCCCAGGCATGCTGACGAATCCTAATCTTGAGAGGTTTACTGAGACAAAAATGATATTTGTAGTGGATCCCATTCCAGACAAGAATGCTGTGAAGGACGCCGCGAAAATAAGGGTTCCTGTAGCTGCACTGTGCGATACAAACAATGACAGCTTGAATGTTGATTTCTGCTGTCCGTGCAACAACAAGGGCAAGAAGAGCCTTGGTTTGGTGTTCTTTATTTTGGCAAGGGAATATCAGAGTTCCAGGAAAAAAGAGTTCAGCGCCAGCATTGAAGATTTCGAAAAGGAATAAAAAGATTTTTAAATTCAAAAATACAATCATTTCCCATGAAGAGGTTGATTTTTGTTTTTCTGGTTTTGGTTTTTTCTATGGGTGTAAGTGCCGCGGTCTATGATGTCGAGGTGAATCCAGTTAAGGATGTCATCTTTTATGGCGAGAAGGCAGTCTTTGATGTCACGATAAAAAATCTGCAGGATGTCAACGATAAAGTCACATTTTCAATAAGCGATCTCGACTGGGGGTGGGACAAAAAGTTCTTTGACATTGGAAGCGGCGGGCAGATTGGCTTCAATCTTGGGCTAACGCCTCCTGAGGATGCACCGATGGATGTCTACAGCTTGGGATTCAGGATTTATTCAGTCAATGATCCAGGCAATTATGTGTACAGCAATCTGATTGTCAACCTTGTTGATAATGAAGACCTTCTCGAAGTGAAGAGAATTGACTATGGGAATGGGCTTGATCCAAGCAAGGACAGGAGTATTCTCAAGCTGACAATGAAGAATGTCTATAATTTTGAACTGAATGACCTAGAGGTTTATCTTGACAGCGATGCATTCAGCGCAATGCAGACCGTGAGCTTCGGCGATTCTGAGCTGAAGACAATTGAATTCGAGGTTAATGTTGATGACAATTCCCTTGAGGGAGATCATGACTTGAGGATCCTTGTGAAGAAAGGGGACTCAATTTACATAGATGAAGTGCAGAATGTGAAAATAGGACAGTATCCAAATCTCATGGAGGATGTTGTTGAAGATTATGGATTCCTCACAAAAGAAATTAATGTAATAAAAAGAAACGGAGGAAACACAGTTGCGGGTGACAGCTATACAATGGCTTTAGGTTATTTTGACAGGGTTTTCAGCAAGGTCAGCCCAAGGCCTGACTTGATCGAGAAGGAGAACTGGCAGTACTTTTACACCTGGAATTTCCAGCTGGGCCCTGGCGATGAATTCAACGCAAGGCTCTTCGTTAACTACAGGGATCCATTGTTCCTGCTCATCGCCGTCATAATAATAATATATTTTATATATTACATGTCTGAAAGAGGGATAATCCTCAATAAGAAGGTCCTGACAGTAAAGACAACCCAAGGAATAAGCCAGATGAAAGTTCTGCTTTATGTCAAGAACAAGGGCAAGAGAAGAATAAAGGATGTAAGGATTGTTGATATTCTTCACGGGGTTGAAAAGCTGCCGAATGAGTACGGCTCCTTGAGGCCCAATAAGATCAAGAGAAGGGGGAATGATGTTGTTCTTGTTTGGAATGTGAGTCTTCTCGGAAAGGAGGAGAGGATACTGAGCTACAAGATAAGTGCCGAGACTGCAATAAAGGCTCCAATGAAGCTGCCGGGTGCTATGGCAAGATTCAAGATAGGCGGCAGGCAGTATATCGTGAAGTCAAATTCAAACGTTATCTATTCTTAAGTTTTATAAACTTCTAATTTAATAGTTTATGCTATGGAAAGGGGCCAGTTCTGGTACAATGATTTTATGCTTGCGTTTTCAATCCTGGCTGTAATTGGACTGATATTTGTCGCTTCGATGATTGATATCAGCTCAAGGGATGACGATGTGGATGTTCTCTACGATGAGGCCGTGTCAATAAGCAGCAGCCTGATGAGCAAGGGATACAATCCAGGGGAATGGAGCCAGCTTGATGGAAGAGTGGGGATCGTTGAAGGAAGCAAAGTCAACATTGAAAATCTCCAGAGTTTTTATAGCCTAACCCAAGGGACTAATCCTGAAGAGGAATTCATTTCAACAGTAAAGCCACTGTTGGGGGTCAATAACGATTTTGCCTTTTATTTTGAGGACAAGATGGGAAGTGTGGTCTCAGAATTTTCCTATGATTTTGGGGATGGGTACTTTGGGCATCCATCATTCAGTGGAATTAGTAGTCTTGACGCTGATAATGTCCTATTCTTTATAAGGTTTGTTTATCTTGATGCTGATTCCGACGGGAAGGGGGAGATAGTGAAGATGGTGGTGGCAATATGGAGCTGAACAAAAAAGGGATATTCTTCACAATGGATGCGTTCATGGGGTTGAGCCTGTTTATCCTGATTCTTGTGACTCTGTACATTTTCTTCATAAGCGCGGGGACTTTGGAGCAGCAGTACTATATATCTGAGGACTTCTTTGATGTTTTTTCAAATATAAAATTCGATGAATTGGATACAGAAAAGTATGATGGGGTCTTTGCACTTCTCGTCGAAGGGAAGATAAACAATACAGATTATACCCTTTCTGAGCAGATAATCATTCTCAGTTCAGAGGGTAATGATGCAAATGCATCCCTCCTGGTAGGCGATTTCACGGAGGGCCTGCTGGATGAAAGGTTTGGCTTTAGCTTTGAGCTAGAAGATGAGATATATGCAAGGGAAAATAAAAAAAATTCCCTGGTTTCAAGGGGAAGATTATTGACTGGCTAGCCCTGGATAGGAAATAGTAATCCGTACATTATCAGATACTCACCGGTTAGATAAAAGTCAGGATAATCATCAAGATAAACCTGCTGGTTATCTTCCGAGTTTTCAGTGAAGTAATAGTAGTCTGTGGTCGTGTAATGGTTTGGATTTGCATAGTATCTTGTGTTTATGAAGGATGCTATTCCATATGGCGATGGTGATGACAGCTGGCCTGTCAGCCTTTGAAGGAATGAAGGCGCGGTTGTCGAAGCTACATAAGTGATGGTTTCTATGTCGGAAATCAGTGCACTCTCGTTCCATTCCTGATGCTTGGCTTCAAATATTGTGACGTTTCTTGCAGCCAATCCCAAATTCTCATTTTCAATTATTCTCGCAGGATCCCTGAAATTGTAAAGCGGAATCTTCGCAGTTACATTCTGATTAGGGTAGTAGAAGAACGTATCCTGATCCTTTGATGAGATGTTGTAGTACACATTTAGCGATATTGTGAGGTAGAAAGGCTCCTCCTGATAAACATCAATTGAATTTATGTTTGCATAATTGAAATCAATCCCTGTTAAATTTGCAAGATAGCCCACCTCATCAAATAAATATCTTAAGGTGTAATTGTACCCCTCTTCAAACATTAGGTCCTGCTTTGTTTCGAGAAAATATCCATCCTTCATTATCGCATCATATATTATGTCTGGATTTGTCTCAGGGTTAAGATAGGCTCCTGTATTTTCAATGTATTTTACTATTGATCTTGTTGCCTGGATTCCTGACAGCTCTATAACCTTGGGGATGTATTCCTCGTTTGCTGCCTTTATGAAAGCATTCAGTGTCTGGACCTCGGAATTTGCCGTCTGCGTCCTTATGCTTGACTGGTTGTTCGAAACTATAAGGAAAGTCAGAAGAATAATAGAAAGGAGTATAGTTGATATTAAAGTGAAGATCACTGACTTTTTGTTCATAACCATACTTTGATTCTCGCCAATATTGTCTTGAATAAGTTGGATGAAAATATGGAGCAGTCATCCACACAGGGGGGATTTGGGTTGTTTAATGAAAATAATACCTCATCTGAAACTGAATTCAGGACATCTGATATTTTTATTTCAAGTTTGTAATCTCTATTGTCACATGTCGTCGAATCCCAATTGTAAGTCACTTCCTCATTTTCATTTCTTGGAATGCTATAATCTGTGTATTCATTGATCAAATTGCAGTTCTCAGCCTGGCAGTTCATTGTGCAAGTGTCAGCATTTACTGGCACATAATCTTGATGTGATTCGCTGTACTTGTAAAGGTAATATTTCACAAACTGTATATTTTCTGGGGCAAATTCATAAGGAAGAAGATTGCTCTCTGCATTTATGCTTATTTCAACTGCCCCTGACTGCTCTGAATTTTGAATGGGATTGTTTATAATTAACACAGGGGTTGTAGCTCCGGTTATTGTGACGTATTCAAATGAAGTGTACTCTTGTCCATTTATCTGCCCTAATTCCACAGAATAAGTAAATGACTGTCCGCCTTCATTAGGTGCATCCACTGGTACAGATAGTTCACAAAATGAATCTGTGCATACAATTCCTGCAAATGCATTCTGCTCGCTGTTGTAGTAAATCAGTTGATAATTTATTTTAGAAGGGTTTGTCACATTTGTCAATATTTCAAACTGCTGGCCTGGAGATGGAAAAGAAGGGCTTAAAGATATATCAAGAGCTCCGCACTGTCCGCAATCAGGATCACAAGGAAGGCATTTTACCCCCTCGTAAATATTGTCATTGCATCCGCTCCAGTCTCCATAATCCTGGGGGCATATGTCATCAACAGTTCTTGAGCAGACATTTTCATAATCGCCCCCGCAGAAGGATGCTGTCGAGCAGAATGTCCCGATTCCTATAGAAGCAGTTTGCCCCCCGACCGCGGCGTACGAAACATTCAAACTCACCAAAAGTACAAAAATTAATGGAAATATCTTCTCAAGCATTAAGGCACACCTCTTTTGATTCTTGGCTAGCTATGTTGTCACAGTATGATTTGTCATTCTTTATCAGAGACTGTATCAAATACAGCCTGTCTTTGCATTGAATGTCATTCCCACAGTCATCAATAGTCTCGGCTATTATAGAACTCACAACCATTGTGCACTCCGCCTTATCCTCCTTATCATTTATTTCATTGCACTTCTTGATGTCCTTACTCCTTGCAGCCTCATTTTGGATTATGAAATTGCATGAGGTTATGCATGCAGAATTGCCATTGCACCTTGAAATACATGATGAATCCTGAACAGTTTGAGATGGTTCAGAAGCCTGAATAGCATCATCTTGAGACGGAGGAGCATTAAAAATAGAGAAAATCACAAGGACCACAAACAGGACAGCGACTCCGATGATTATCTTTACAGGAGTATTTATAGCAATCACCTCTCTGTTTTAGCTTGTTTTTTTGTTTATAAATTTAATCCCTGACGCTCTCTTTAGCAATAATTATCATAAATTTATTTATTTAGATGAATTAATCAGAAAATTGTCCGATTTGAAGAGTCTTTGCGTTTTGATGCGAGCGTAGATGTTCCAGGCATTAGTGCGGGATTGCTTGCTTTAGGAGGTCTTAGCGTATATATAAATCCAGAGAAAATAATACTCCTTAGGGTTTTTGATTTTTACAATCCTTCATATCCTTCTGCTGAAGTGGAAAGAATTTACAAGATGAAATGGTTTATTGATGGGATTGAACCCCTTAAAGGAGTCCTTAATGACAGAGGAGTAAGTTTGGAAAAGATATTCTCCATCAGTGAGGGGATCTAGTGGATCTTCTCTGCCTGTTGCCAATGTTACCATAGCCCCCATTTGGCATTTTGCATATAGAAGAATGCGGGCTCCAGCATTTAATTCTTTAGCATGAACTCCCTCAGCTTGTCTTTTGCCTCTTCTCTTTTATCCTGGTGCTCTTCCAGAAATTTATTCAGTTTAACAATCAATATCTCTTTGATTTCTGACGTCAGCAATTTTCCTGATTTGTAATCATCATAAATCTTCTTCAGCTTATTGTCATTGGGCTCAAAGAACATCCTCAGGTACTGGTAGCTTACATCTATGTCTGGATTTCCCCCTTTCTCCTTGTGCTCCTTTATTGTAGATCCCCCGCCTGAAAATGCGTATTTTTTTATCTTATCTTCAACTTCTCTTTTTGAGTCGCTCAGGAATATGCTTCCTTCCTTTGACGATGACATTTTAGGATTTCCATGAAGGGAGGGGATGAACTTGGCATGAAGTGCTGCAGGCTTCTCAAAGTTGAAATCCTTGTGATCTGCTATGTCCCTGGTCAGCCTTATGAATGGATCCTGATCTATCCCTATTGGAACCACACTCAAGTGCCTTCCTTCATTGAACTGTGGGAAAAGAATATGAGCGGCCTGCATCGCCGGATAAAAGCTCCATCCTATGTTGCTTTCATTCTTCAGCCCAAAAGCGGCCTTGGCTGTGGAGTAAGTTATCCTCTTTGCAATCATCCCAGCATACTTGTACATTTTTGTGTAGACAAAGTCCTCAAATATGAAAGTCCTCTTTGGCTTGAACCCCAATGCGATGAGATCAAGTATGTTGTCCTTTGAATATTCCAAAGCATCATCAAAAGTCAGGTTCTCTTTCACGTAAAACTTTTCATCATCGGAGATAGGAATATAAACGTTGCAGTTGAAACTGTCTTGGAGGGACTTAGCGACAAGAAAAGGCACTAGGTGACCAAGATGCATCCTTTCAGAGGGTCCTCTTCCAGTTATGACAGAAACCTTCATTTTTTTGTCATGATTGTCGAGCCATTTGTCAAAATCCCTGTGCGAAAAATAAATCCCCCTTCTTAACAGGGGATGAGTGCCGTCAAGCCTTTTTTTAATTCTGTCATTTATCAGAGAAACCCCAAAATCCTTGACGAGCTTGCTGTAGTCAACCTCACCTTCAACTTCCCAAGGAGTAACTTTCATGGAAATTTTCAGATTTAGGAATATTTAAGTTTTTGGTTGTTCGACTTTGTTAAATAAGATGTGTTTATAAAGCTTTCTATTTGTTACTACTAATAAAAGACTATCTAACTATAAGTTCCCCTCCCTTTACGTCTTTATGTGGTGGGGCTTCGCCATTGAAGACAGCATTCTCAAAAACTTTGATTTTTTGCCTTCGGCATCGTTGCACTAAATTTCAGCCCCACAGGGAATATAACAGCGGACGCCGTCCCTTGTTAAGTTCGTTTCCAGCTTTTACGAAGTTCTGGAAACTTGCGTCCGCAAAGTACTTTTTAGTGGCTAGTGTTCAATAGAAAGAGCGAAGAGACACATCAAGAACAAATATTAAGGGGACATTTCGTAGTGATTGTAGATGTGTATTATTTTTTACTTACACTCCAAAGAATATTAAAATATATTTTGAACGTGTCTGCAAACTCTTTTCCCCTAATAACTATTGAAACAACTTCAGTTTCATCAAGTTTTCCAATAATTAGATTGTTTTCATAAATTACAAATCCTACTGAAGAAGAAAATCTTTCAGGCAAAAATTTATATTCTATCTTTTTAAAGAATTTTAATCTTTCAGATATATTTTTAGTATCTGGTTGTAGTAGTTTTATCTTTAATTGTTCAAATTTATCTCGTATGTACTTTGAAAACTTAAAACTTTCAACAAGATGTAAACCTCCGCCAACCCAATAGACTTCTTTTCCATTTTCAATTGCATCTTCTAAGATTGTCTTTATTCCTTGTTTTCCCGTTAATATTTCTATTTTTGTGTTGTTGAATTTTGATTTTTGTAAATTTTGTAAAATAGGCAGAATTGTCTCTAATGTGAATACTTTTTCATCTATTAATTGTTTTAGTGTTTTAACATCATTCGCATTGAAAAATTTTGTCCCATTAACAATATTATATGTTAATAGACCTTTAGTGATTAATAATTCTAAGTTATCATAAATAGTTCTTCTGTTGATTCCCGTATTTTTAGAGAGTGTGACTGTTGTTTGTTGCGGAATTTTTAATAAAGATAAATATATTTTTGATTCTATGGTATTTAATCCTAATTTTTTTAATTCTTCATAGAGTTCCATATCATCAAGGATTCGTTCAAATATATAAAGCTTACGGGGGATTTCCCACACATTGATTATTATACTTAATGATGATACCCTTCGATAATGATAAAACACATACTGTTTATGCCTGATGGAAACAGACGATTTGCTAAAGAAAAAAACATTTCTCTTGAAGAATCATATCTTGTAGGTGCTAAATCTCTTAGATTATTTAGTGATTTTTTTCTTTTAGAAAATAATTGGAATATATTAACGATGCATTGGATGTCTAGATACACGCATGGTAGAAATGATGGGAGTCTTAATCCTATCTATGATGCACTATATAATGAATTTACAAAATTACATGATGAGAAATATTTTTCTAAAAAAGATATTAAATTCAAGTGGATTGATCATTCTAATAAACTGCCTAAAAATTTGGTAGAACTGTGCCAAATATTAGAGAAAGAATCCAGTTATGGGGACAAAATATGCTATAATTTATTGGGTTATGATTTGGAAACAGATGAACGAATAGCATATGAACAAACAAATAATTATGAAGATTTTACAAAAAATAGATTAATTCCTGATATAGATTTGATTATTCGAACTACTGAGATGAGATTATCAAAAGGTCCAGTTTATGCTATGTCTCAAGCACAGATGCTCTTAGTTCATAAACTTAATCCAGAATTAACAAGAGACGATTTGGAAAGATCATTACATGAATATAATGCTCTTGTAGAATACAGAAAGATAACGAATCCCATTCATTTATCTACTTAAACTTTTCTTTTGTAGTCTAAATGTCCCATTCTCCGTCATTCGTAGCCACTAAAAAGTATTGAAATTAACATTGCTTGACCTGAAGCGAAGCGGAAGGCACGAGTGGAGCAAGAAGCGACCTCGTGAGTTGAGATTTCGTTCTCAGCCGATTTCGTAGCGTAGTTGCTGAAAGTGTATTAATTTTAGAGTAGCGAAAGATTTATAAACGAAATGTTTTTCTTCTAAATTATGGAAGAACTTTATAGAAAAATTAAGAGCGAATTCTATAAGATAATGAATATTGCTTCAATAGCAGGATTTTATATAGGCGGTGCGATGCAATTAAAAGGAATGAACGCCAATAATGATAAGCTGATTGAAGTTGGATTATATACTACTCTCCTCTCGGCAGGTTATTATTTAGGCAGAAAATTTGCGGAAAAACAATTTAAAAAAGCTTCTAATCTTGAAAATAAACTAAAATAAATCTTTCGCTAAATTTCTTTCAGCAATTTCGTTAAAGCTTTGTTAGACAAAGTTGCATAGCAATTTTGTAAATTTTCTTTGTGTGGCTTTAACGAAGCGAGAAATCATAAGGCTGAGAATTGCGAGTGAAACGAGCAACCTCGTTGGGTGGGTGG
>JAGVZK010000024.1 GCA_018302685.1 Candidatus Woesearchaeota archaeon
GCGAAGCAGTTTTAGGTTTATTTTTGACTTGTAAATAGGACATTAAACTATAAATAATTAGATCCTTACTAAGTTCTAATAATTTTGCACCGCACTTTAGATCATGAGGATGAATATACTCTCTTTTCTTTAGGTTTACTATAATGAAATACTGTCCCATCCAATAAAATCTATGTTTTAAGTTTAATATGTGTTTTCCAGAAAAAACCGAAAAATTTTCTGATTTTTTGTAATATTATTCAAAGAAGGTAAAATTTGAGTAAATTTTCATTATCACCCGCATTCGACTTAAGAATCATCACCCGTTATTGCGACAGAGAGGGAAATAGCAAGATTTATATAATAAAAATAAGGATATCTGTGCTATGAACAAGAGAGGTGCCGAGCTTTCTATGAATGTTATCATTATTTCAATATTGGTTATTTTAGTTTTATTAGTTTTGGTATTCTTTTTCCTAGGGGGCACATCAAATTTATTCCAGCAGATACAAAAACAAAGTCCGGACAATTTGGAGTTTGGAACAAATGAATGTTTAAGCAAATGCCAATTGGCCCAGGGTTACACAAGCGAGACGGCAAAAAGGAATTCTGGATACTGTAGCGCTACATACAGTGTGGACTCCGATGGTGACGGAATTGTGGATGAAAAGCACCACTGTTGGTCAAACACAATAGGCGTAACCTGTCCTGGAGTCAGTGATTTCTGCACTTTTAACGAAGTAGAGCAAATCGGGTAAAATGAGTAAAGGCTCTGCTCTTCCAGTTGAAACGATAGCAATGATAATTCTTATTCTTCTTGTTTTGGTTATTCTGGCAATAGCCTTCAGGGAGCAGATAGCCGGATTGTTTGGTTCATTTGGAGGATTGGTCTCTCAGACTGGTGAAAGCGCAAATACTATAAATATAGACAGTTTAGGGTAACTATGGATAAAAAAGCAGGTGTAACAATTGGCCTGAAGTTCATCATAGGCTTGGTAATTGGAATTCTCGTCCTGATTGTGTTGCTGAATGTTGTCGACAAAGTGCTGATAAGAGAGGAAAAAGACCAGTCAATAAACTACTTCAACGCTTTGAACGAGCAGATAGAAAACCTGGCGATAAACAGCGAGACGACTCAGTTAATTCAACTTAGCAAAAACCAGGCGCTGATTTCATTCGCCAGCCAGAACAGGAGAATAGAAACTGAATCCCCAACAGGGGAGAAAAAAGAGTTTGAAGTAAAAAAGCCTGTAGAGTGTGAAAACTGCCTGTGCATCTGCAGAACCGAAAAAAGCGGGTATTTTGAGTTTAATGACTGCTCAGGCATAGATGACCTTTGCTACAACCATAAAACATCCATCAGCGATTTTTACCTGTTTAGAAATGGGCTGGCGGAATTATCAATCAGAAAAACAACGGGCTCAATCATAATAACATGACACAGACCATGCTGGATTATATATTCAATGTATTGATAGTTATGGTTATAATAGGGATAGTTTCGGCATTCGTCTATAATTCAATAACGGAGACAAAAACACACCAGAGTTTTATAATAACAGAATTAGGGCTGATACTGGATTCAACTTCAATAGATTCAGGCTTCAACGGGGAATACAGCCTGGCAAAAGAATACCTGATTGAGTCAAAGGGCAATGTTCTGACAATAAAAACAAAGGAATTGGATTATCCTCAATCATATAATTTGATTTCCAGCATGGATGATTTTTATGAAAAAACAGATGTTATTGAAATAAAATGAGCGAAGAATCTTCAGAGCAGACAATATACTGGGTTGCAAGAATAATGATAATATTCATAACAATAGCATTTCTCCTGGTGATAATAGGTAAGGTGTCTATGGGGGAAGTAAAGCCTTACGAAACAGGAAACTATGTTTTAAGCAGCAAGATAATTCTTGGCTGCCTGATATACGAAGACAATTTTGGGACGGTTGACATTTCAAAGCTGGACAGTCTTGACGACTGCATAAACACGGATTCAGGGGTAATAGTCAGTGTAGCTTACAACGGCGTCTCAGAGCAGAAAATTATAAATCCTGATCTGGCGGACAAAGAAAGCTTTTGCTTTGATGAAGAAAGTTTTTACTGCAATAAGGAGGAGTTTCTTGTGATTGTAAATGATCTCAGTGTGAACTACGAAGGCAGGTTGATAATAACGGAGATAAAGCTGAAATGAACAAAAAAGCAGAATCTCCGATTACTATCATATCATCTGTATTGGTTTTAATAGTTGTGTTTATGGTGTATTATTTTTTCTTTATACTTCAGGGAGCAAATCAAATAGAGCTCAATGAGCAGGTTGAGCAGAGGGGGGACATTGTCTTGATAAATTTCGTGAAGTTAAACTACAATTTGATACTCAGCTCCGAAAAAAGCGGTGATTACTCTGATTTAGAAAATGAGTTTGGAAAATTATACTACCTAGGAGATTGTGTAAACCTTGAGATCAATCAGGAAATATTAAGAAAAGATGGATGCATGTTTGAAGAGAGTTATGCTGTAAGAGGGGAGACTCCAAGGAGCACAAACTTCAACTGGGATGTTCTGGCAGACAGGAATTCGTTCCAGATTCAGATTCCGGGCTACAACAACCAGATAATAAGCATAATATTAAAGATAAAAAATGAATAAAAAAGCGATTGCAACACCATTATTTGTAATCTTCATAATCATAATTCTGTCAACATCAATTTTCCTGATAAAGTCGAATGAAAAGAAAGATATGGTAAAGTTCTCAATTGGAGAGACACAGTCTGAAATAATAAGTGCCTATCTTCAGTCGGAGAAGGATAACCTGTTCTATGAAAAACTGGTGGAGTTCAATGAGTACAGATCAGTAAAGGAGTTCGCAGAAACTCTTCCAGAGATTGACGGCTCTTTTGATTTCAGGGGCCATTTTAGGGAAATCCTGGAAAATAACCTTAAAGAATACTCTCCTAGCATAACCTTGGGCGATAATCTGATGATAAATTTTGGAAAAAAGAAGTATTATATCCAAAATCAAATGTTGAAATTGACTTACGAAAGGGAGTTCATAATTGCAAAACAGCCGATAATAGACTTCAGCCTGCTGGAAGGCATAAAGGAAAATGGGGAATACGGGATTGGCCAAATCCTAAATGAAGACCTCGAAGATGAAGATATATACGCAGACATAAGAATAAAATACAAACCAATATTTTAAACCACAGAAATCTTTATAATAATTCTCTAATTAACCTATCCATGTTGAAATTGTCTTACGAACAGATTCTGGAAAAAATCCAGGGCTCAACAGATAAATCAAGGTCCCAGATAGAGCTCCTTGTTGAGAATAAGCAGAAGCAGCTTTCAGATCTCATATCAAAGGAGGGGGCTGCCCATATAATAGCCAATGAGCTGAACGTAAAATTGTTTGAGAACATTGAAAAAAGATACAAGATAAATGATTTGATTTCTGGAATGAATTCAGTAGAAGTTCTTGTCAAGATTTCTCAGGTGTATGGGGTGAGGGAATTCCAAAGAAATGAAAAGTCTGGGAAAGTTGCAAATCTGTTGGTGGGTGATGAAACGGGCGCATGCAGAGCAGTCATATGGGATGCTAAGATAATATCAAGACTTGAGAATAAAGATATAGGTGAAAATCAAACCATCCTTATAAAAAATGCCTACGTTAAGGAAAACAACGGATTCAAGGAGATTCATTTGGGATCAAGGGCTGAAGTTGAGATAAGTGGTGAAGAGATTGAATTCAGCGGAATGATGCAGACCGAAGCTAAAAAGATAGCTTCCCTTAATGCAAATGAATTCGCTTCGATAGAGGGCACGATAGTCCAGGTTTTTGAGCCAAGATTTTACAGCGCATGCCCAGAATGCAAGAAAAAAGTAAGTGAGGAAAATAAGTGCGAATCCCATGGGATTGTAATCCCAAAAGAGATTCCAATTGTTAACATATACCTTGATGACGGAACCGAAACAATAAGGGCCGTGCTTTTCAATGAAAATGCCAACAAGCTTGTTTCAAGCATAGAAACATTAAAAAACCCTGATGATTTCCGGGATGAAGTGCTTGGGAAGCAGATAAGGGCGACAGGCAAAGTGATCAACAACGAATCATTTCAAAGAAATGAGTTCAGGGTCAATTCCATAGAGGAGCTGAATCCCGAGAAAGTATTGTCAAGATGAAAAAGATTCACACAAGGGAGAAGAGAAAAATGGGCCTGTCCCACAATAAGAGCCATAAAAAAAGGGTGAAGAAGAACGGGCCGAAGACATTCAAGGCGGAGGCGTCTGCCAGGAAGTATGCTGAATCCCTTGGGCTGAAAAAGTATGAGCTCGTCAACCTTAAAACAGGCGAGAACAAAAAGTTAAAAGTTGTTCCTATATAATAGTAACAAATAGAAAGATTTAAAAAGATATTCTGCCGCTGTAATTCATGAAAAAACGCATTTTACCATATTTAATTGCTGGATTGATAGGGATGGCTGGATTAAATGGAAGAACGGATGCACAAGCCCAATATGAAGGGGTCGAAAAATGGCTTCAAGCAAGAGTGTTGCAGGAAGGGGAATATGAAGTCCCTCAAAAAGTCTTGGATGCATGGGTAGAGTTCCGAAAAGAGGCTCCTAACGGAATTGGAATAAATGGATTTTATCAAACGGATGGCAAATATTCAAAAGAGACAATTGACTATTTAAAAGAGAAATTTTCAAAAGAAATAAGCAGCATGCACGATAAAAATTATTCAGACAGCTTGTTTAATATACTCTCAACGAAGGGAAACATAGTAATTTCAGAAAATGCGCCCAAAGAGATTCTTGTGCATGAAAGGATGCACAAATATATGGAAGAAAATCTGACGGAAAAAGAAAAAGCAGGATTAAGGGAAGCACAAGACAATTTTGTTAAATGGGGATCTGACAGAAACAATCTGGAAGAGATTACCCAAATATGGACCCATAAAGATGGAAGAGTCGAATACAAAACCAAAAAGGTTACTTATTTTGACAGATACATCAAAGACGATGATATACTATCAGCAATAAAAAATGGGAATTGGAGCGAATTTTACGCATACATTGGTGCTATGGAAATATGCCCTGAGGGGGACCTTCGCCAGCTAATTCATTTGAACATTCCTTACACGTTTGGACAGATGCATCCAGAAGCCAAGGGAATATATAATAGAATGGTAGAGGAAGTAAAAGAGTGGTAATACCCTTAATAAAGTATATTCTATAAAATATATTTTACAGATAGTGTCCACCGGACAACTGTGCGCGCCAGATTTATAAAGATTCCAATATTATCTCTAATAATTGAAAAAAATCCGATAAGGATATGGAGGTAAGAAAAATGCTGAAAGCAACAAATTCTGTGAACAGGCCTGTGCAGGAGTATAGAATCTCAAATTGGAAGGTTTCAATCTGGGAGAATGTAAAGGAGATAGACAGGGCTTCAAAGGTCACATACAAAACAGTAAGCCTGTCAAGGAGCTTCAAGAAGAAGGATGAAAACATCTGGAGAAATGAGGTAATAAACAACATAAGAAGGCAGGATCTGACAAAACTGAGGCTCATTTTGAACAAAGCTGAAGAATATCTATTCTTTGAGACTAAGGAGAGTGATGAAGATGAGTAAGGAAAAGAAAGAATTCACAATTGAGGATTTGCCTGGTGTAGGTGTTACAACAGCAGAAAAGCTTAAAGAATCGGGCTATGATAACTTAATGTCAATAGCTACTGCATCACCTGGAGAGTTAGTTGAATTAACAGGTGTTGGGGAAAATGTTGCAAAGAGGATAATTCAGGTAGCAAGAACAAAGCTAGACATGGGTTTTGAAACTGGGGAGGATATTCTTAAAAAGAGGGAGCAGGTAGAAAAAATAACAACTGGCTGTAAATCATTTGATAATATGCTAAAAGGCGGCTTTGAAACTGGAGCAATCTCTGAATGTTTTGGTGAATGGGGCTCATCAAAAACACAGATAGCGCATGCGCTGGCTGTAAACGTTCAATTGCCAAAAGAAAAGGGCGGGGCGGGAGGTATGGCAGTCTTTATTGACGGAGAAAGCACATTCAGACCGGAAAGAATAAAGCAATTTGCAGAGAAATTAGGGTTAGATCCCATAGAAACTTTAAAAAATATTAAAGTGGCTAGAGCCTACAACTCAGATCATCAGATGTTAGTTGCAGAAAAAGTTGAAGATTTGATAAAGGAGGGATTGCCTATAAAACTTGTGATTGTAGATTCTCTTACGGCGCATTTCAGGGCAGATTTCTCTGGGCGTGGTGAACTTTCTGGCCGTCAACAAAAACTGAACAAGCATATGCATGTTCTGATGAGGCTGGCTGACAGATACAATCTATGCGTCTATGTGACAAATCAGGTAATGGCAAAGCCGGATACTTTCTTCGGAGATCCCACAGCAGCAATCGGGGGGAATATCGTCGGGCACAATTGTGTTGCGCCAGATACATTAATCCAAATAAGCAATGGATTGATAAAACCAATTTCAGAAATATATAATTATGATAAAGTAATTAGCTACAACTTAAAAAACAACTTAGAAGCGGGGGAAAACAAGATAGGAACAATTGTAGTCAGAAATTACAAGGGGGGATTATACACATTAAAAACAACGCATAAAATAAGATGTTCGGGAGAGCATAGGTTCTTTAGGATAAATAACTTCAAAATAGAAGAAGAAAGAACTAAAAATCTAAAAGAAGGGGATTATATAGCGCACTCTTTTGGCTTAGATATAAAAGGGGAATTTCAGGAACTGCCCAAACAAAAAGTAGTAAAAATAAAAAAGGAGGGTTCCGAATTATTAAAAAAGGAAATAACTGAAAAGAGATTAACGCGGAAAGACATTTGTAAAAATATAAACATAACCTCTGGACAACTTAGAAGAGTTTTGAATCAAAAATACCCTGCAGACTTAAACAATTTCATAGGATTAACTAAAAATGGAGTTTCAACACAGATGTTGCAATACGCAGAGCAGGTAACCGCAGATAAACATAAAGAATTTATCATGCCGGAAGTGTTAAACCCCCCTCTTGCACAGATAATGGGTTATCTCTTGGGGGGCGGATGTTTTGAGAAAAGATCTTTGAGATTCAGAGATGCGGAATATGACATTTTAAAGACATACAACAATTTATTTGAAGAAGTATTCGGATTAAGAGGGGATATAATCAAAGTTAGTAATAAGAATTGCTTTAATCTGAATATTAACAATAAGGAAATTAGAGATTTTACCAAGAATATCGCAAAAGATATATTTGATTATGCAGCAAAATCTCCAAAGGAATGCTTAGCCTCATTCGTAAAAGGTTTTTTTGATGCAGAAGGTTCAATTGGTAAAAGATACCCTAAAATATCAGCAAGCCAAAAGAATGAAATTGTTTTAAGATATATGCAGTTATTCTTGGATAGATTGGGGGTAAGATCCTTTATAAGTGGAGATAAACACAATGGAAATTCCATGTTCCGCTTAGAGGTAAAAAGTTTGAAGGATGTGGTGAATTACGGAATAAAAATAGGCGTCAGCGCAACAGACAAAAAAGAAATATTGGCCAAATGGATAAAGTGCTGTGAAAAGAGCAATGCACAGGAAATGACGGCAATAAAAAGGGAGGACATTTGGAATTTAATAAAAGATTTTGGGATTCATCCATCAAAAGTTATCAGATCAAGACCAAAAAGCTGCAAATATATTGGAGAAAGAGAATTAAATAGAGTAATAAAAACGCTAATTAATAAAAAACCAGGGGATAATGAAGCAAGGAAGAAGTTAAACTTCTTAATAACTTTGTTAAACTCAGAGATAAAATTTGAAAAGATAAATAAAATAACAATGGAAGCTTACGAAGGGATTTTGTATGACTTCTCAGTTCCAAAAGCAGAAAATTACATAGCAAATGGCTTTTGTAGCCATAACAGCCAAACAAGAATTTACCTAAGAAAGGGCAAGAAAGGTTCAAGGGTTGCAAAGCTTATTGACTCGCCGTGGATTGAAGACAGTGAATGTGCCTTCATGGTAACAGGGGGTGGATTGGAAGACATAAA
This sequence comes from Candidatus Woesearchaeota archaeon, assembly GCA_018302685.1. Taxonomy (GTDB): domain Archaea; phylum Nanobdellota; class Nanobdellia; order SCGC-AAA011-G17; family GW2011-AR20; genus JAGVZK01. The sequence goes on from JAGVZK010000024.1 coordinate 8,058, forward strand.
ATAATTTTTAAGCGCCTAAGAGATGCATCCTGCCTGAAAAGAGAGCAGGCGAACAGGGAATCGAACCCTGATCTCAACCTTTTTACTTTTTTAAATCCGCAAGGTCGAATTCTATCCATTAAACTATTCGCCTAATCATTGTATTTTACTTTAATAAACTTTATAAATGCTTAATTTAAAACCTTTCTATGGCAGAGAGAAGTTCTAAGTCAGAAGGTTTTGTAAGTTTCACCTGTCCAAGCTGTCTCAAATTGGAAATAAGAAGATCGTTAAATGAAAGGGCGACGGGGGCAAGGTACATCTGCAAAAACTGCGAGTTTACAGGACCAAATTAAAGATGGCTAATGTGATAATAACATTTAAGATAATGCCGGAATCACTGGAAGTGAATTTGGACAATCTTGAAAAGGATGTTAAGAGTTTAATAAGCAGATACGGTGAAGTCGGAAAGATAGAGAGGGAGGAAGTTGCGTTCGGTTTGGAGGCGCTAAATTTCATCGTAATTTACGATGAGGCAAAAGGCTCCACAGAATTTCTAGAGGACAACATAAGGAACGTCGACGGCGTCATGTCTGTGGAAGTGACGGACGTGAGAAGGCAGATAGGTTAAATATATATAATAAAAACATTCTCTAATTGTAATATGGAAAGCCCCCTGACGGAAGATCAAATATCTGAACTGAATGATATAATTAAACTGCCGAGGGATCAGCAGCAAAAAAGCCTGCAGCCTTTCCTCGCAAAGCTGACTCCTGAGCAGATCAATTTTCTGAAGGAGAGCCAGCAGCAAAAGTGCCTGTTCTGCTCGATAGTAAACTGGGAAACCCCTCAGTACAGGATATACGAAGACTCTTTTTTCATTGGGATACTGGACATAAATCCCGCAGCAAAGGGGCATGTCGTCCTAATCCCCAAGAAGCATGTGAAATTCATCAATGAAGTTGAAGATGACTATTCAAAGCCCATCAGGAAAATAATAAACAGGCTGTACGAAGTTTTCCAGTGCGATGCATCTGTTTTGATAAACAACGGGGAAAAGGCCGGGCAAAAACTGCCGCACGCATCAGTGCATATAATCCCAAGATATGATGACGATAAGGTAACTATCTCGTGGAATTCTGAAAAGGCCGGCGAGGAGGAGTTAAAGCAGATTTCACAAAAGCTGAGAATTCAAAAAGAAGCCCCAAAGGAAATTCAGGAGAAAATTGATGAAATCAAGGATTATTACGAAGGTGAAAGAATAGCTTAAAATAAAATACCTCCAAATACAACGCTTGACAAAACTCCTAAAAAGATAGCAGGGACGAATGGGATTCCCTCCTTGACTAAAACTTCTTTTATTCTTAATTTCTTCAGCAGATCAATCTGTTTTTTAGTCACTCCCGGATTTTTCCTGGAGTAGATTAATTTATTTCCAATTTTAACATCTTTTATTATCCAGTCCCCTTCAGTCAGCTTATTGACTTTCATCCTGTATGTCAAGATCTTTTTTTCAACCTCTCTGGTTAAAATGATTAAATAAGGATAAACCAGAACAATCAAGGCAAGAATCAGGATCAAAATCCTTAATTCAGGATTAAAAAAAAGTGAGGCAATAACCAGAGCGATAGACATCAAAAGAAAATGCCTCTTTGCTTTAAATTTGATCTTCAATTTATTCTTGTAGTAAAGATACGTTATGTA
>JAGVZK010000008.1 GCA_018302685.1 Candidatus Woesearchaeota archaeon
GTCAAAAAAAGATTATGTTATTGACTTTGAAAAAAATCTTAATATTAACATAAAATCTTTAAGGACGGAATTATTATTAAACTATTACCAGCCAATGCCCTTAAAGACATTTATTCTAAGAGATCCAAAAACAAGGAAGATAAGCAAATCCGATTTCAGGGATAGAGTTATTCATCATGCCCTTGTAAATGTAATTGAGCCAATATTTGACAAGACATTCATTTATGATTCATGTGCAAACAGAAAAGGAAAAGGAACATCATTTGCAATAAAAAGATTTGAAAAATTCCAGAGAAAAGTTACTAAAAATTATTCTTCTGGAGGTTATTGCTTTAAAGCAGACATAAAGCATTATTTTCAGGAAGTTAATCATGATATCTTGATAAGTATAATAAAAAGAAAAATAAAAGATGAAAGAGTTATATGGTTGATTAAAAAAATAATAAAAAACGTTCCTGTTGGAAGGGTGGGGGGCGAAACTGAAAAAGGAATGCCTCTTGGCAACTTAACATCCCAGTTCTTTGCAAATGTTTACCTAAATGAATTGGATTACTTCATAAAGCATGAATTAAAGGTAAAATATTACATAAGATACGTTGATGATTTTGTAATACTGCATTCTTCAAAAGAACAGTTAGAATCATGGAAGAATAAAATACAGGAATTCTTGAAAGATAATCTTAAATTAGAGCTTCATCTAAACAAGTCAAAAATAATTCCATTGTCAAAAGGTATAGACTTTGTTGGTTTCAGGAATTTTTATCATTTCAAATTGTTGAGAAAAAGAAACATAAAAAACATGAAATCAAAGATAAGGCAGTACAAGAATAATAAAATTTCAAAAGCAAAAATGTTTGAAATCTATCAGGGATGGAAGGCACATGCAAAATGGGCTAATTCCTCAAATACAAGAGAGAAGATTCTTAAAGATTTAAAAAACCAATCCCGAATTGTCAATGTTGAAATTAAACTCCCCCTTATTTGTAATTAATTTTCTTGGGTTTTTCTCCAATTGAATTATTCTATCGACCCATTTTTTCAAAATGTTTTCCCCAATGTTTCGGAGTCTATTTTTATTGATATCAAAATAAACCTGATTCAAAACCATAATTGGCGCATCAAGGCCTTTTAGAATCCTCATTTGTTTGTTCAATCTGGCATTGGCTGAATATAGATTTTCCTTAATTTCCCTTCTGTAATATTTCCCTATAGTATCTATGATGATTAAATCAAACTTACTTAATTTTTTGATCAGCTCATGCTGCTCAATAAAGCTCTTAGGCTGAACAAGGAATATTTTATTCAAAGCCTCTCTGTAATTGTCATCCATCTGTTTCAATCTTTCAACAGAAAAGCCGTTTTCAGTATCCACATAAAGGACCCTTTTGTTTTCTTTTGCGAATCTCAATGATTCCTGAAGCGCTAAAGTTGTTTTGCCAGTTGCAGATTCCCCATAAATTAGATTGATTCCTTTTATTATTTTATACATAATAAATAAAATGTAAAGAAGTATAAATTGGTTTCTCTTTATTTACCCCTGATAGAGATTCTTTCATAAGCCTCATGGGCCTTCATTAATTCTCCATTGTTAGATAATGCCCCCAATAATGAAATTTCTCCGCATAAAACAGACGCAGCAATTATTTCCGCTAATTTTTTTGAATTATTGCCAGCGATTTTCCCAGATCCATTACATTCCATTAGTTTCAAGTTTTCTTGAGCATAAGGAAGATTTGTTCCTCCACCGACAGTTCCAACAATAAGCGCGGGAATTAAAACGGAAAATTCTAAGACGTTTTCTTTAAGATAAGCAATTGTTTCCCCCAATGACCCTTCTACTACATTAGCTATGTCTTGCCCGGTTGCTAAATAAATTGCTGCTATTATGTTCGCATGATGCCCATTTTTTCCTAATGAACCGGCTAATTGAGACCCTCTGATATTTTTCTTATGATTTATTTCTATTATTCTTTCTGCAGAAGTATGCAAATATTCTTCTATCACAGTTTTTGGGATAACCGCTGTAGCTTTTACTGTTTTTCCTCTCCCTTTGTCAATATTTATTTGTGCAGGTTTTTTATCAGTGCAATAATTTCCACTTATTACATAGTACTCAATACTATGGAAGAGGTTCATCAAATAAAGACATATAGCTTCTGCCGCTTTTGTTGTCATATTATGTCCTGCCGCATCACCGCAAAACATCCCTAATCTAAAATATACATCAGAGTCTAAAATTTTAGTTTCAAGAGTTTGTAATTTTCCAAACCCAGAAGTTGAGTCTGCTATTTTTCTTAAATCATCAAATTTGGCATTAATATAATCTGCAATCTCTCTAGCATCTTTTGGGCTTGTTGTTTTTAATAAAGGGCCGCGCGTCATTTCATCTTTTAATATTTCTGTTCTTATACCTCCAGAAATATAAGTTATTTTTCTTCCCCTGTTTACTGAAGGAATAAGTGGAATTTCAGTCACTGAAAAAGGAACATAAAATTGCCCATTTGCATATTCTCCTCTAATTAAAAAAGGCCCCAGTTTATATGTAGGGATTTCTATTTTTGTTTGTTCAGCATCAATTTTCATATAAATTTCATTTCATAATATACATGTTATTTTATCAAATTAAAACAAATTTTAAACATTTTTTACCATTCCATGGGTATATTTATTTGTGTAAATGTGCATAGTTGACATTGATAGAATATCTCTCCAATAACTTGGTGGTAATTTATGAAGTAATTCTTTAATTTGTCTTCTATATCTTTTCGTTTTGTTAAGCACATAATCTTTAGCACCAGATGAGATTATAGCATCTTGACATTGTGCCATCTTACTAAAATATAAGTTAGTAGATCCCATGAGCGATAAAACGGCATTCTTTTCTTCATCATTGCCATATAAAATTGTATACATTGCGGGAAGGGTCAATCTCGCTTGCCTAATATCACTAAATTGATCCTTATAAGACTTTTCCACAGAAACTTTATCTTCAGTCACTAATACAAAATCCCCTAAATCATTCATAATTTGACCTGCAGTGCCTAACATAATTCCAAATCTTCTTAGAATCTCTTTAGATTTATCATTTCTTTTTTTATCTTCTCCAATGCTTGCTCCAACAAAAGAACATAACCCGTAAAAAGATCCTGTAATTTTCTCCACCCTTTCATTATAGAACTTTTCAAATTTTTCAAGAGGCACTAAATTATGAATATTCTCATAAGTTAAAATAAAGGAATCAAGATGCTGGGCTTCATATATATCTCTACTAATTTCACCAATGCCTTTTACTAAATCAAGTCTTCCATATTCAGACAACAATTCTTGTGATCTTTCTCTAAGAAGATTCCCAAAAACTATTAAATTATTAATGTCTTCATTTGATTCTACTTGCTGTTTTTGATCCAATATCCAGTTAAATGCGTATGTTGAGCAGTTTAATAATTCCATTGAAGCACACGCTTTGGAAATTTGTTGTGGGTCATTATTAGGATTTACAGCCATATAACTTACGTATGTAAGAAGGTCCCTTAATTTAGGTTTTTTCAATCTTTTTCTAACCAATTTTAGCCCAGTCTCACTTGAAGGATCTCTTCTTATCCTGCTTTCTATATCTTTTATAGACCTTTCTAACTCTGGTTGAACCAACTTTGATATTCTTCTCATTTCTTGAAAATAATCATCAGTCTTCATTTTATCACTAATAAATGATAATACCTATATTAGTTTATTCAATAAAATATTGTTAAAAACGCAATATTTATATATTAAAAAAACAATTTTCACTAAAATGGATATAAATATCAAAGATAGGCGAATATTGTGCGTTTTAGATGCCAATTCCAGAATAACAAATTCTCAGCTTGCTAAAGAAGTAAAATTAAACCAGAATACAACAGCATACAGGCTTAAATTTTTAGAGAAAGAAAAATATATTCTTGGATATTATGCACTCATAGATAATTCTAAACTAGGCTTAATAGGATTTAGAGTATATTTCAAATTTATGGATACTGATGAAAAAAAGGAAAAAGAAATGATTGGTCATCTTTATGAATTGTCAGAGATTCAGATTATAGCAATTAACGATGGAGTATATGATGCAGGATTTATATGCTGGGTTAAAAATATTTATATTTTTGAAGGGATATGGAGCACTTTTAAACAAAAATATAAAAAATATATAGGAAAGCATCAAATAGCAATTTTTACCAAAATCCATCATTTTTCAAGAGAGTACCTTATGGGGGAAAGAAAAAATTATTCAGATATGGTGGTTGGAGGGTCCAGTATAGAAACTATTGATAAAGTTGACGAGGATATTTTAAAAATCCTTTCAAATAATGCAAGAGAAACTATAATCACAATTTCTAAAAAATTGAATATTTCAGTAAGAACGATAGCATTTAGAATAAAAAGATTAGAAAAAAGAAAAATAATTCTCGGTTATAAAGTAAACCTAAACCTGGAAAAATTAGGATATAAGTATTATAAAGTAAATTTCATATTAAACGAATTATCAAATATACAAAATCTCATAGAATTCTCAAGGCAGAATAAATATGTGACTTATGTTGATGTAACAATTTCCCCAAACGATTTTGAATTTGATCTAGAAGTACCTTCGAGACAAGAATTTTTAGATATAATTTCAAAATTTAAAGAAAAATTTAGAAACATTAGAAAATTTGAAGAATTTACGATAAGAAGATATGAGAGATTAAGGTATTTCTAAACCAAAGAATTTATATACCTCTTTTATACCCCTAAAAGGTATAATGAAAATCACAATCGAAAACGTTGAAGCAATACTTGAAACAGAAGTCAAATCATATCAGACTTCAACCAGAATATCAGTCCCAAAAAAATGGGCAAATAGAAAGGTTAAAATAATTTTAATTAAGGAATAAACAAATGGTGGAAATAAAATTAAAAGTGATGGAGGCATTGCAGGAGGAAGCTTACAAAGGCATAGTGAGAATAGACTCCCAGACAATGAAGGAAATAGGCGTCCACCCAGGAGATGCAGTTGAAATACTTGGAAGCAGGACTACAGTTGGCATTGTTGACAGGGCATACCCTACAGATGTCGGTCAGAATGTTGTAAGGATGGATGGGATTTTAAGAAGAAATGCCAAAACAGGAATAGGAGAGTATGTCAAGATAAAAAAAGCAGAAATTAAGGAAGCGCTTTCAATTACTATAGCACCAGCCCAAAGGGGTGTTATGATAAGAGCGGATCCATACATTTTTAAGAGGTCGCTGTTGGGAAGGGCTGTAATCGCAGGAGACATCTTGGTTCCTGGAGGCTCAAGCAGCAGAAGGAGAACAATGTCAGAATCACCTTTCTTTGATGATATCTTTTCAGTTTTTGAGCCGTCATTTTCAGGCTCTTTTGGATTGGGTACATTGAGGTTCATCGTTGTAAAAACAAATCCAAAACAGCCAGTATTAATTACTGAGAACACAAAAATAGAATTAAACCCCCAAGCAGTTGAAGTTGAAGAAGAGAGAATACCTGAAGTTACTTATGAGGACATTGGAGGCCTGAGCGAAGAAATAACAAAAATAAGAGAATTGGTTGAGCTTCCCTTGAAGCATCCAGAAATATTTTCCAGATTGGGGATAGAGCCTCCTAAAGGGATATTACTATATGGCCCCCCAGGAACGGGAAAGACTCTGTTGGCCAAGGCAGTTGCAAATGAGGTTGAAGCCAATTTTGTAGTTGTTAATGGGCCTGAAATTCTCAGCAAATACTATGGAGATAGTGAGAAGAAAATAAGGGAAATATTTGAGAATGCTGAAAAGCAGGCTCCGACGATAATCTTCTTCGATGAGATTGATGCAATAGCTCCGAAGAGAGAAGATACCCCTGGCGAGCTTGAGAGGAGAATGGTGAGCCAGCTTCTTTCAATGATGGATGGATTAAAATCCAGGGGGAAGGTGATAGTAATAGCCGCAACGAACAGGCAGAATTCTCTGGATCCTGCATTAAGAAGGCCGGGCAGATTTGACAGGGAAATCTCAATTTCAGCACCCAACAAACAGGGAAGGCTGAACATTCTGAAGATTCATACCAGAAATATGCCCCTCGCAAAAGACGTTAACCTTAACAGGCTGGCTGAAATAACTCATGGCTTTGTCGGCGCAGACATTGCAGCGCTTTCAAAGGAGGCGGCAATGAATGTTTTGAGAAGAGTGCTTCCTGAAATAAAATTCGGAGAAAAAGAGGAAATTCCAAAAGAAATTCTTGAGAAATTAATTGTTAAGGGTGATGATTTTCAGGATGCCCTTAAATTAGTGAGACCAAGTGCACTGAGAGAAGTTTTGGTTGAAACTCCAAATGTTAAATGGGAGGATATTGGTGGCGCAAAGGGAATTCAGCAGGAATTGAAAGAAGCAATTGAATGGCCGTTGAAATATCCAAATGCATTTAAAAGAATTGGTGTAAAAGCCCCCAAAGGGATATTACTATATGGCCCCCCAGGAACGGGAAAGACTCTGTTGGCCAAGGCAGTTGCAAATGAGTCAGAAACCAATTTCATTCTGGTGAGAGGTCCGGAAATTTTGAATAAATTCGTTGGTGAAAGTGAAAAGGGAATCCGTAAAGTGTTTGAAAAAGCAAGGCAGGCATCTCCAACAATAATTTTCTTTGATGAGATTGATGCCCTTGCACCTAAGAGAGGCCTGTCCAATGATTCGCAGGTAATGGAGAGAGTCGTGAATACTCTGCTCAGCGAAATGGACGGGCTTGAAGAGTTAAATGATCTCGTTGTGGTAGCGGCGACGAACAGGCCGGATATTCTGGATCCAGCTCTTTTGAGGCCAGGAAGATTTGATAGACTGTTATTTGTTGGTCCTCCATCGGAAGAGGAAAGGATGGAGATCTTAAAAATCCACACCAGAAATATGCCTCTTGCGAAAGAAGTTAATCTTAACAAGATAGCTGAAAGAACAGTAGGGTATACCGGGGCTGATTTGGAATCGGTGGCAAGGGAGGCGGGTTTGTTGGCATTGAGAGAAGATATAAAGTCGAAAATAGTCAAGAACAAGTTCTTTGAGGAAGCCCTAAAAAAAGTAATCCCTACAATTTCACAGGAAATGGTCCAGAAGTACAAAGACGTAGAGGAAAATTATCTTAGGCAGGCAAAAGCAGGGGTGGCCAAAGAAATACTGAACTATGTTGGATGATAATAAATAATTTATTTAATTTTTTTTAATCTTCTTTCAATCTCTCTCGCCTTGGATGTTATCTCTTCAGGCAGACTTTGTTTGCTCTCAACTGAACTGCAAAACCTAAGGAGTTTGTCCTCACTTTTCCTTAAATCATAGTAATGATCAAAATAGTTGCTCCCATTCTTCAGCTTCTTCTCAATCTCCTTTATTTTATTCAGTAGCAATATTCCTTCAGAATTCGGACTGTCCTTTACGGCCTTCAGCTTAGACCTGGGCTCTTCCTCAAATCCAAGAATGTCCTTTATGCTTCTTATTACCGGGGGATTTTCAGTAACGCTGTACTTCGCTTTATTCTGGGACTGCAACCTCTTCAAAACCTCGAGAGTCGTCTCCCTCTTTCGACCTTCCATAAGAACGCAAGTATAACTATCAAGAATTTAAATTTATTGTTATTATCAGATAGTGCAAAGATTATATGGGATAGCTTTCTCTTAAGTCCTTGCTTAGGTTGCTCATAACAAATTTCTTTCTTTGCTCTGTGAAATAATTCAAAAGATCCCTTTGGGTTATTATTCCTATCAATTCACCACTTTCATTGACAACTGGAAGCCTTCGGAACCCTTTTTTATTCATATAATCATTCGAATAGTATATTGTTGTGCTGGGAGGTATTGTGATAACAGGGGAAGTCATTATCTTGTTGACCGCATTCTTCTTTGTGTCCATATTTATAGAAACAACCTTGCTTGTAAAATCTCTTTCGGTAACGATGCCTATAGGTTTTTTGTCTACAACAACCACTATGGATGATATTGTCTTGTCTTTCATTTTTTTGGCGGCATCCATTATAGAGGCATCAGGAGAACAAACCACAACGTTTTTTGTCATAATCTTGTCAACACTCTCAGCCATGAAATTAAATAAGAATTTTAATATATAAAATTATTGTTTGGTCAAAATCTCAACTTTATCATTTACTAATAGAGTATGTTCAAACTGGCTCACAATTCCTTTTCCTTTTTCAGGCAGCTGTTTATACCCGTATATTATTCCATCCCTTTCAAGAATCTTTAATGCAAAATTCACTTTGAATTCCGGAAATTTTCTGTAAAGCCACCTTGAAGTGAATGGAAGCGTTTTGTACTCTCTTACAATATAATCCAGGATTTCCCTTGTCATTTGGTTTCTAACATTCTTCACCGACTGCATCTTGTAAATTCCAGACTCTTTGCCTTCTTCTATCTTTCCAACCCCGTCCGTTGCAAAAGGTTCAATCGCAATAATCATTCCATCTTCAAGCTCTGTGTCATTCCCATCATCATAATTCGGGATTGTAGTTCCGGAATGCTGTTCATAGATATCAATGCTGTGCCCAGACAGATTTTTTATCGGCTTAAAACCATAGCCCGAAATTGTTTCATCAATTGTTTTCCCAATTTCTCTCAGCTGTGTTCCAATTTGGACAACTTTGATTGCCTGTTTTAACGCCTCTTCTGAAGCTTTTAGTAACTCTTTGTTATCTCCAAGATCAACAGTTAATGCATTATCCCCTATGGCTCCATTGATATGGGCTCCAACGTCTAATTTTACAACGTCATTTTTTTTAAATTTTAAATCATCTTTTATAGGTGTAAAATGTGCAGCCAT
>JAGVZK010000012.1 GCA_018302685.1 Candidatus Woesearchaeota archaeon
GCATTCTTAACATTCATCATAAATCATCCTCCCTTTTCTAAATAAGTGTTAAGGTAATTAAGATACTGATTATTTATAAATGTTTCTCTTAATGATTCTACAAAGAAAAAACTAAGAAAAATAAAATTTAAGATTAAAAGTTTTGGTTGTCTCTGAATTTATATCTGCTTCATCATAGCATTTAACATCAAGCTTAACTTTTGCCAATCCATCAACCACAGCACTTGATGTTTCCCTTATTGCAATCGATCTCTCATCATAGCTCAAAACATTTATTGAAGACTGATCTTTCAATTCAGCATTCACAAAGTGATCAACGCTACACTTAAGATTAAAACTATTAGAGTTAACCAAATACAAATTATACCAAATAACATCCTGACCTGTGGCATTTATAGTGGTGAACAATTCACCTTCGTACTGGGGCTCCACCAAAAAATCAATTTCCCTTGCAATCTCTTCTTCAACAACTTCTTGAACAACTTCTTCAACAGGCACTAATTCTTCAATGATGTCAGCAGCCTCATCAGGAACAGCTACATTCGTTTCAGTGGTGCTGGATCCAGATATTCCTTTGAACAATTTGGCAAAAAAGCCATCATCAGAAGTATCGCTGAATTCCCCATTCCCAGGCATCAGTGTTAAGCTGCCAACAGCCAAGATAGCTATAAAAAATAAAACAATGGATATGTCATTCAAAGTCCATGGCCTAAAATGCATCCCAAGAAGACTGAAATTCTCCATTCTCTGTTTAGACTTCAGCCTTCTTTCGGCCCTAAAGGACTCTTTGATTTCCTTAGCTTTCCTTTCTGCCTCTTCCAGCTCTCTCAGCTTCCCAAGGCTTTCGTCCTCCTGTTTCTTTCTCTTTTCAAGATATTCATCCATTTTCATTCGATTACCTCCAATAAGCCATAAGCTAATCTTTCATTTAACATCCTAAAATCAGTAACATTTCTGCCTTGAATTATCACACATTCACCTGAGGAATAAATCTTTGGTTCACCATATTGCAACAAAATAACCCCTATCTCTTTGGTTGCATCATCACAGTTCTTTATTGGGTGATCCTCGCCTCCATAATCACCTGAAAAAGCCCCCAAAATGCTCCTAATTTTGAACACCCCATAAGACTCTCTCCCTAAAATTTGGGCCAAAATGGACGTGCTTAAGGCTTCCTGACCGCTCATCCCAGGATCAACTGAAAGGTAAATCCTATTCTTGTATTCATCCTCATTCTTATTCAGGACTTTTTCTTCAATACCATCCTCGTAGCCCAAACCAAGAAGCCCTTCAGGGTAATACCTAAATTTGTGATAATAGGACTTCCCATCAGAAATAACTTCTAAAACGTAAAGCGTAATTTTTCCAGTGTACTCCTCATAAATATTATACCCATTGTAAACAGTGCCATTAACAGGGTTAGGATTACCAGAGCCAATCGAATCAAATAATGTCCACAAGCCAACAAGGACAACCAAGATAATCAGACCATAAACAAAATGATTCAATATCCCTTTTGATCTTTTCTTCATTTTAAATTCCCAATATCTCGAGATTAATTCTGTCTACAGCCTTGTTCAATCCAGAGCTATCTCCCTCCAGAACGATACAGTTGTTGTCTTTATAAATTTTAGTATTTTCCCCACTCTTTAGGTAAAAAGAATAATCATCACAATCCTTTACGGGAAGAGTCTCATCGCAATTCTCTTCTCTATCGCATGCTATCTGAACATTTATGCCTTTCGAATTCAGAGTCAAAAATAATTTCTGCATGAAGTACTCCATATTGCTGTCTCTCTCATCAGGATTAAACAGGATATAGTACTTGTTGGATTCTAGGACAAAATTTTCAACTGGAATATCTTTCAGATCATAGGGGGAATTATCGAATACATAATTGCTGCCTTTCAGCTCTAGAAAATATTTTCCATTGATGTAATCAAAAGAATTGCCATTATACTGCAGAGTGCCGGCAGTCGAACTGTCATTGGAGTATGTCATAACCCCTAAAATGCTCGAAACCATTATGATAGCAATGAAAATTGCCAGTAAAGTCTTGCCTTTCATAGAGAAATTATATGAAATTATTGTTTAAAAAACTTTTTAAATTACCAATACAAAAAAAAGGCATGGAAAAAATACCGGTAGGGCTGTCCAATAGGCATGTTCATCTATGCAAACAAGATTTAGAAAAGCTATTTGGCAAGGATTATGAATTAAAAGTGCTGAGGAATTTAAGGCAGCCAGGACAATTTGCTGCGGAAGAAAAAGTAGAAATAATAAACAGGGGATGCCTCTCGGCAAGGATAGTGGGCCCAATAAGAAGTCATACTCAGGTAGAAATCTTAAGCTCGGACCAGGATATCTTAGGGCTAAAAGCCCCGACAAGAATTTCTGGAAATATTGAAGACACCCCTGGAATAAGAATTAAAGGGCCTAAAGGAGTCATAAAGATAAAGAAAGGAGTAATAATAGCCGAAAAGCACCTTCATTTATCAGAGGAAGAATCAAGAGTTTTAAATTTAAAAACTGGATCAAAAGTTAAATTGCAGCATCCAAACGGAACAGAGTTTGAAGTTCAAGTGAGAACTGGTAAAGACCACTTGTCAGAATTCCATCTTGATAAGGATGAAGCTAATTCTTTAGGAATAAAAAACGGGAACACAGTCAGAATCACAAGAAAATAAATAAAAAAAGAAAAAGGGTTTTATCCTTAAGCGCTTGCTATTGTTGGACTTGAGGTCGTGCCTGTAACTGATACCTCTGCTCCGCTCAGTTCATATGCGTCGTAGCTCTCAAGCACCTTAGCCGCTCTTCTTGTATCTTCAGCTTCCCATCCGAATACAATCATAGCAACCTTTGCACCATTGTCAACCATCTTAATCATTGCTTCCCCTTCGCTTAACCCAGAGTCAGCGCTATATGCTGGATATGTCAGTCCCAACAAGTCTGCTGCAATCTGATTAGCTGCCGGTCCTCCAACAACAATTGCATTGTACATGGATGCATCCGTTACCTCGCTGTCATCCAAAATAGACAAACCAGACGCACTTGCTGCCGTTGTTGTAATTGATGAACCAATCGGTGCTACGTAGACTTCAGCATATGTGGCTGTATCTGGAGTTCTTACTGTTATACTATCAGCGCCAGAACCTGTTGGAGTAACCTGCTCAACAAAGGTACCATAAAGCGTCTTCGCAGATTTTATAGTCGTCTCAGATTTATCAGTCTGCTTCAACGAAGTTGCTCTGTGTGCAAAGTCCTTATTAGATGCTACTGCCTGGAAATTAATCTCCTGATTCGCAGAACTGTAAGTCAGATTTACATCTATAACATTCAGCGGCAAATTTGACTCCGCACTCGTATCAACTTCCCCAATTGTCATCCAATACGGCCTATTTGTTGGTAAACCTGGAAAATCTCCAGCGCCAACTACGCCGCCAGTTCCTGCTCCGGACCAATTACTCCAAAAAGTGACATTCCCGCCATTTTGAAGCATATACGACGAACCTTTGTCATTAATGTTGCCAAAAATTATCACATCATTTCCAATCGCACCAGTTCCAAGACCAATGGGAAACTCATCATCCCTAGCAAAGGTCAACTGAAATGTAGAGGGCATAAACGAAAACGACGTACTGGCGTTAGATGTCCATTCCTGATCAGCATACTCTGTCCCTGTGGTCTCATCATAAAAGGTAGTTTTATTGGTCAACGTATCAATGCTTTTAATCTTTACTATGTGGGACCTATCGTTCATACTAAACAAGAATCTAATTCCGCTCATCTCAGACAAATCAGAAATGGAATTACCCATACTTGTATTAGTTACAAAGTCTCCCTCCAAGGAAATAAATGGCTCATCTATATCAGAACCAGGCATAACATCTCCTGTCCCAGTTGTATTAGCAAATGCAACATCCCAGGTCGTTATATCTCCATCCTTATTGGTTGCAGTCAACGAAACTGTTTCCCCCGAAGCATCCATTTCAATCTCTTCCACGGAATCTTCAACAATTCCTGTAAACATCAGCTTAAAGGCTCCAAAGATTGGATCAACATACTCATCACCGGGCGCCAAATAAACTTTATCGCTTGGTTTAAAAGATACATTAAACACATCAAATCCCTGCGTACTTCCGAATGTTACTTTCGTTCCTGTAACAGTATCTCCATTAACCTTCACTTCTTTAGCCTCTTCCAATTCAACTTTATCGGCACCAATGTTCAAGTCACAATAATCCGGCGCTGATTGCTTATTTGATGGAACAACATTTGTAACGCCTATTATTGTACCATCCGCCATGGTCTTAGTTGCACCATCATTAATGGACTCTGTGACCCCTTGGTATTCAATTGTACAAGAGGCGCCATTAGCCTCAACCCCGACTAATGTAACTCCATTAACAGTCTCGCCAGTAGCTAAAGTCTGTGTAACATCACCAGCTAACAAAGTCAATTTGGTAACATTACCTGTCGTAAAGGAAGCAGCACTTACAGTAAACTGTTTGCCCAATAGTACTAATCTTGTTCCCTGCAAGTCCGCTGAATTGGCAACAGTAACAGGAGAGTCTAGATTGAACTCATAAACCCAAGCATAAGTAGTGCCTGACTTAGACAAATAAATAAAATCGCCCATAGGTTTATCAGAATCCTCTCCATTCTGATCGTACACATACCATATAGACTTCTCTGAGGCAGAACCCCCGCTGTTGGTAAACTTTAATTCCTGCGAATACTCAGTATCTCCTGTATTTGTACCCTCATCATCTTTGAATGTAGTCTTCGCCAACAATGTAGCCAACTGCGTCTTTGTCAGTTTGGTATCAACATCATAAGCTGTATCATTGATGTTAAACTCATTACCTGAATATTGCAACTTGTAAGCACCCTCAACTGCTGTAGTTGAAGAGCTTCCGTCAGTTGACGTAATAGCTCCGCTCAATCCATTAATAATGAACAATCCTGCGTTTGCATCAAGACTATTGCTTGACGTGATAACCGCAGCGTTGTCATAAGCCCCATTCATTACAAAAGGACTCGGATATTCGGACAGATCAGCTGCCATTGCTCCCATCAAAGAAGCACCCATAAACAGAGCACCTGCAGAAATAGCACCTATTTTTTTAACAACTCTTTTTATATTTTGCATGTAACACACCTCCAGTGTTTTTCCCATTTGGGTTATTCGTAACATGAGGACTATAACCTCTAACTTAAAATCTAATCAAAATTTTTCATTTATAAACTTTTCCATAATTAATTTCATAAAAAACGCTTAATTCTCTAAAATTCCGCCCCTTCAGGGCTTTTAGAGCCAAAATCAGCCGATTTTCCACTTTTTTCGCTACCCCCAAAACATTTTTTCTCATCACCGACGGCAGACAGCAATCTCAATTTTTTGACCATTGACGACATCTGAAACCGAAGTTATTTTGTCAGCGCAGTTACCCATCTTAACATTTCCTGATTTAAAAGAATATCCTTCATTCTCAAGGGAATCTTTGAGTATGCCCTCAACAACCAAATTAAACTGGGGGCAGTCGCTGAAGCATTCGGGGCTGTTGTCAATGCAGTTTCCAATTTCATCCTTGATCGTTATATTGCATATGCTTGTCTTGAGCAGGCTTGACCTCAAGGCGTTGGCTTTCAATGTCAGAATGTTCTCATCAACCTCTTCATCCTTGACAGAAAAACTCAGTGCAAATATTCCAATGAACAACAGCAGAATGACTATCACGACGAGTCCGATGGTCTCAACTTGCCCCCTTTGCAAATGTTTGTTTAATAGTGCCATTCTATTATCAGCTTCCCGGCCTTGAATCTGTCCTCAAGAGGGTAATACAAACTGACAGGCCTTGACTCAACCAATTTATTTTCAAACCTTTGGCTTGTCTTGTCATACACAATAAATCTATTGCAGTCCGGATAATTTTCTCTTGTGCAGTCCACAGCCTCACTGGATTTTGGATAAACTTCCTCAAGGATTATAGTCTTGAATCCATAATCATGCCCAAAACTAAATAGCCTTGAGGTATCAATCGCATTCTCAGACTTCCCCATGAACGTGTATCCAAGCTCATTAGGAAGTGTCATCAGCATAGACATAATCTGTTTTTCCCTGTACTCATTCTCGTAATCATGAAGTGAGTTCAGCTGAAACCTGTAAAAAACAACAAGGCCAATCGCAATTATGACAAGTACGAAAAACATAACTAGCACGCTTTCGGTCAACTGCAAATTTCCTCTTTTGTCTTTCATTTTTAGTGGATGTTTTCCAAAATTTAGTATAAGCTTGGGCAGCCTCTGTTAATCATGTCTATATTGAGGCTTTCTATTCTTTCAGCAGCATTCCTATCAAGTGCATTCAGCTTGCTCATTTCAGCCAGGACAAAATTGTAGTTGCACCCGGATCTCTTCAGTATCTCTGCCTTTGATTCATACGTCAGAACGGCATCATTGAGCTCGGATTTAAAATGATTCAAAAAGCATGTATAATTGGATGATAGGATGCCTGCATATGCCAGTCCGTCTCCAAGGTAACTATAAGCCAAGCCGTCTATAATCAGCTCGTTCCCTGATATGTCAATTCTCCTTCCAATTCCTTCATTAACCTTTATCCTGGATTTGAAGTTGTCCGGCATTTCTTCAATCAACTGGCTTATCATTGGTGTATTCGTCTGGATATAGACTCCATCATCGTCGATAAAGTAATAAATATTTGTTACAAAAAATGGATTTTCATAGGGGAGGTACCATATATACAGATTTTTCCTTATATTGTCCTTAGACGATATTAGGTAATCAACGCTGTTTTTCTCATTGACAACTATGCTAAATCCTGAATCGCCGCACTCAATGCTGAAATCAAGGGGTATCTTTAACTTAGTGCTTGTTGAAAATGTGGAGCTCTGAAGATTTGTGAATGAAGTATCAAGGCTGTTTAGAAAAACAACCTCGGTTTTTTTCTCCTGCAGCTCTTTGTACTGGAATGCAAAGCCAGCAAAGAAAGCCAGTGCTATAGCGCCTATGATGATTATAAAAATCCAGTTGAAGTATGCCTGTCCTTTCATATTCCTCTAACCTCGACAAAAGTCTCCTGATCTATAATCTTATTCTCAAGCCTGAAACTGAGCCCCTTGCTGTTTGGTATGCACAGGTTTCCAGTCAAAAAATCAACATTAAAGCTTCCATATGGGATCACATTGACCAAATTGTTTGTAAAGCAGACCTGCTCGACGTCATTTGGCAGCCTCAATGGCCCGTTCCTTGATCCTTGGGAAAAAACAATTGCTGAGCCTTTGTTCTTGTAGTAAACATCATTGACAGCATCATGAAGATCATTCTGGAATTCAATATAGACTGACCTTTGATTCAAGTTCTGGATATTGGAAATTTGTTTAAATCCGAAGACCAGAATCAGAGCCATGACAATGACTATAAAAATGTAAATGAACACCTGCGAAACCATCCCTCTTTTCATTTTAGCAGCCCTATACCTATGGGGTATTTCCTCGCATTTGATTTAAAATTTTTGCCGAACATATTCTTAAACAGGGATGAGCTCCCTTTCAGCTGGGATTCTATTAATATCTTTGGGGCTTTTGCTGTACAGGCTTGATCCAAAGAGAAGTATCGTTTTTACGCCCCATTTATTCAGCCTCTCTATTGGATACTTTAATGATTCATCAATTTCCTTGAATTTCATGGAATCTATAAAATTTTTAAACTGAAAAGTGTAAATATCTTTTTTAAGGCTGACCTGTTTTTGCTTGCCTATAGTTTTTACTTCAACTAACCCATTTTCCCCCATTAAGGCTATTGCTCCATAGGCAGACGTCCCACCGGCAGAGGGCTTTTTTATAAGCTCTTCAATTACATCCTCTTCATTCAAAAGCGATTCATAAATTTTTAACATACTTTTTTGGTATTTCATAGTACTATTCCAATGCTTTAAAGCACTATTTTAGTATATAAGCTTTCTACCAGAACCTACACATTGACTGTGTAAACCGGGCTCAGATTATTTGTCCTTGTGTCTCTGCACATTATGTGGAATACACTTGAGCTTCCTATGTTCAGGACGTGAACATAGTCTGAGTTTTTGACCATCGCAGTCCCGTCTTCAAAATTATCAAAAAGCTCATTGGAATACCTGCAGTCAGCTGGCTGATTGACAAGTATGTACAGCTGCCCCGACTGTGTATAAACAGCCTTCAGCCTT
>JAGVZK010000013.1 GCA_018302685.1 Candidatus Woesearchaeota archaeon
AATTATCGTACTCAACGCCTTATTCATCATTGACGCATACTTCAGACGTGAAGTTTTCAGGAACAGTGGAATAAATTTATAAAGAATTATCTTCTCTTAATCTTCATGAAAATATTAAGTCTGCATTCAGATTACATAAAATTTCAAGCCAAGAAAAAAGCAATCAAAGATGCAGAAGAAACAACTGATGAAGAGGTCTGTGTAAGGGAAGCCTTGGTGATCCTGACTGCGGTGGAGAAACCAGATGAAGGCAACATTGAAGAGATATCAAGAAAATTAGCGGAAGAAACTGAAAAAATAGCAAAGCAGGTTGATGCAAAAAACATAGTCCTTTATCCATACGCCCATCTGTCATCCAACTTATCATCTCCAAAAGCAGCGTTGGACGTCCTGAAAACGGCTGAAAAGTTGCTGTCAAAAAAATATAAGGTGACAAGGGCTCCGTTCGGGTATTACAAATCATTTGAGCTCAGGTGCAAAGGGCATCCATTGTCTGAATTATCCAGAGAATTCACGGTCAGTTCAGAGGCAGAGACTTATGACTATCATCAGCTCCTGAAAGAAATTTCAAAGACGAAGCTTGACAGGTCAAAGCTGAAGGAAAATGACCATAGGATTATCGGGAAAAATATGGATCTGTTCTCATTTTCAGATGTAGCCCCAGGGATGGTATTCTGGCACCACAAGGGATTAATAATAAAAAATCAGCTGATTGAGTTCTGGAGAGAGCAGCATTCCAGAGAAGGATATCTCGAGATCTCAACTCCAATAATCCTTGACAAGAAATTATGGCAGATATCTGGGCACTGGGAGAAATACAAGGAAAATATTTTCCTCACTGATTATGAAAAGAGAAATTTTGCCGTAAAGCCGATGAACTGCCCAGGTGGGATTTTAATTTACAAATTAGAACCAAAATCGCACAAAGATCTGCCGCTGAAGGTTTCCGAGGTGGGGATAGTCCACAGACAGGAATTATCAGGTGTTTTAGGAGGGTTATTCAGAGTCATACAATTCACTCAGGATGATGCACACATCTACTGCACTGAACCCCAGCTTGAGGGTGAAGTGGCAAAAGTTCTTGAATTGATAGACAGGTTCTACAGAGTGTTTAATTTCACGTACAACATAGAGCTGTCAACGAGGCCTGAGAAGAGGATAGGAACGGACAAGATGTGGGACAAGGCGGAGAAAGCACTGGAAAATGTCCTCAAGTCAAAGAAGGCGAAGTATAAAATCAACAAAGGCGATGGGGCATTTTACGGGCCAAAGATAGATTTCCACATAAAGGATTCGCTCGACAGGAAATGGCAACTCGGAACAATACAGGTTGATTTTTCCATGCCTGAAAGATTTGACCTGACCTACGACGGCGAGGACAGCAAGAAGCACAGGCCTGTGATGATCCATCGCGCAATATACGGAAGCTTTGAAAGATTCATCGGGATTCTGCTGGAGAACTTCTCCGGGAAGCTGCCACTATGGCTCAATCCAAACCAGATAAGGATACTGACGCTCAATGAAGACAGCAAAAAGTTTGCAAGTGAAATATTTGAAAAATTAAAGAATGAAAACTTCAGGGTTGAGCTGGACGATAGAAATGAAACAATAGGCAAAAAGGTGAGGGAAGCGCAGATTTCAAGGTTCAATTATATAATCACAATCGGAGACAAAGAGTCAGCATCCAGGAAGCTGGCAATAAGAACAAGGGACAATAAGGTCATGTTTGATGTAAAGACAGAGGGGTTCATAGATAAGATAAAGAAAGAGCAGAATGATAGAAGAATATAAAAGATTATTAAATTCCAGAGAGTTTAAGGGCTGGAAGTCCAAGAACAAGGATTCATTCCTGTGCAGCTTTGTCCTGATTGATAATCCGCAGTTTGATTTCTACAACAAGAATGACACGATGACCTCCTTCCTTATGAGGGACGAGATAGAAATAAAAGACAATGAAGAGTTTCTAAAGTCACATGACAAGCTAAAGGAGCTAAAACTGGATGAAGTTAAAGTAGGCCTGAGAGAAGCCCTTGATTTCGTCAAAGACATAAAGAATTACAGCAGGAAAATAATAATTCTCCAAGATACAAAGCATCCCTTTTGGAACATAACGCTTGTAAGCTCTTCGAGGCTTTTCAACATAAAGATTGATGCAGTGACAAAGAAGGTGCTGTCAAGGCAGGAGGAACCAATATCCAAGTTCATGAAAAAAGTTGTATAAACTGGATAGCGGTTAATTTTGGAAAGGCTTGTATATCACTAGCTTTGTTGATGAACATCTCAAACAGGAAGAACATGATATAAGAGTAGCAGACCGCTACAGAGATGCATATGAATACATACCTGAATTTAATTCTAATTGGTGTTAACAGAATTGGTCTATGATAAAAAAATGCATGGAAATTAATTCATTGAGATTTTGACTGAAGATTATCCTGATTTGCCAATACTCACATTAACTTCAATAACTGATGCAAACATGTATAAAGGATTCTTATATCTTGGAAGCAGGGAAATCTTCTTTTTTGACAGAACAAGAAAATCACAATCTCCTACTGATATTTGCCAATTGTTGGTGGGAGTTATGTTTACGCTGAACGACCTGAGAAACAGAGATTAATTTCACACAAACTATTTTTTCACAAATAAATGATGCTAGATTTCCAGAATTTCCCCATCCTGAACGATGTGAACATTTCTGTCAGTATATCCTAATTTCAGAGCGACTTCCCTGTTTCCCTTGACCTTGTCTGGAGGGCCGTGGCTTAGTATTATGTGCTCAGGCTTTAGAAGCTCTATCAGAATCCTTGCGTCTCCCTGATGGCCATGCCCTGAAACATGAACATCCTTTATCATCTGAACATTCCTGCCTTTAAGTATCCCTTCAAGACGCTCCCTGTTCTCTATGGTTTCAATCGTAGGAATAGTCCTGCATGAAAATATAACAACATCATCACCTCTGAATTCAAACGGAGTTTCATCCTCAGCCATTCTGACGAGAACAGATCCCTTCTCCCCCTGATTGCCTGTGCATACTATTATGTACTTGTCGCGGTTCTTGCTTATTTCCTTTAATTTCTTGTTGATAAGATTTCTGTAGCCGATTATGTCAACATCAGCAAAGTCAACCATGTTCAATTCTTTTGCAACTTCAACATACTTGTGAAGGCTCCTCCCCAAAAAAACAATTTTTCTCCCAAGCGTTCTCCCATATTCAACAATGCTCTTCAGCCTCGGAATGTGGGATGCAAATGTTGTCACAATGATTGCATTCCTGTTCCCGCTAAGCTTGGAAAATTCCCTCTTCAGCATCTCCCTTGCCTCACTCTCTGAAGGCGTCTTGTTCTGGACATCGCCGTAAAGAGAATCCAAAACCAAAACTTTCACAGGAGCCAGCTCGCTGAATAAATTGTTGTCAAATGCACTGACCAAAACCGGCTTGTAATCAATCTTGTAATCATTTGAGTAGGCTATCTTTCCCTCGCTTGTATGAATAACTGTCATTGCAGCGTCCATAATTGAGTGGGTCATATGCCTGAATTCAATGCTAAAATTCCCGCACAGCCTGTACTTGCTGTCAAATTTTATTTCAATGAACCTGTTCCTCAACCTCAGTTTTTTGTCATCAAAAAGAGTCTTTAATATCCCTAAGGTGTATGCAGTCCCGAAGAAATCGCACCTGTACTTCTTAGCCAGATAAGGAGCGGCCCCTATGTGATCAAGATGGGCATGCCCAAAAACAATGCCATTGACACTCTTCTTGTCTATGCTGTTATCGTCGGGAATTGCACCGAGCTTAATCAGCTCATCCCTGCTCATCTTGTTGATGTTCCCCTCCAAATGGTTAACAACAGCTGGGAGGTATAGACCCATATCAAGAACAACAGATTCATCTCCTATGCTCACTAATGTCATATTCTTTCCAACTTCAGAATATCCACCTATAAATTCAAATTTCATCCAAAATTAACCCTACTTTTCAATTTAAAAAGTTTGGCTTTTCCAACAGGAAGCTCAAGAACATAGAAGGCTGTTTTTTCTGGCCTTATTAAAAATTCAAAGGGTTTTACATTTTCCCTTTTGCCAATTACAATTTTGCCCTTATTAAGCCATACCACATCTATCTTCTGAAAGACAAACATCATGTGGATATCAGAGGAATTGTTTAAAATAAGGGCCTCATCATCTTTTAACTTTCTTGAGAACATCAGGCCAATAAATTTCTTAAAACCAGTGTATAGTTCGGCATTTCTGGAGATTATATTATTATTCACTTCAATATACATGTTTATGTAGACAAAATAAAATTTATAATGTTTGCGAAATTCAGAAGTACATGATTTTAAGTAGAATTCTTGAGGAAATGGTCCATGTTTTTGATATGATGACAATAGTTGGGCCCGAAGGAAAAAGCCCTGGGGGGGTGCATTACTGCAATCCTGAATGCAAAGGAGGACGTTACTGTATATATGAATTATCCCCAGACATTAGTTCACATTCTACATGCAAATTATACAACTTATCCAAAAATAACGGAAGTGTAGGCAGACAATAAGCTGTCTTCTGTAAAACCCTCAAGCTCATGAAGCTCTCATTGAAGGTTTTTCCAACATTCTACTCAGCGTCAATCAATGACTTGCACTAAGCTGGGTACCCTCGTCTCACCCATTCCTGCAAAAACATCAGGCGGTTATCTCATTTTTCTCGCGAAAAACTTCACGACCATCATCTTAAATGCAGGCGGTCTCGTTTCTTAGCGGTTGCCTTCCGATTAGGGAACTTTTAACAAGCAGCCGATTAATTTTTAGATTTGTCCTCATGGAACTCATCCAAAAGTTTTAGTGGACAGACTTTCCTCAGAGCAAGCTCCGTCAGTTGGTTGCCTACCTACAAAGGAAGAAATAAATTCTGATTTTTAAAGGTTACTGATTCTCAGCCAAGCCTTTCCTCTGCCTGATTTCCTTTATTATTTTCTCCTGCAAAATGTCCGGCAATTTCTCAAATACCTGATCAACAACGAAGTGGCTTCCTCTCCCTCCGGTGGCGCTTCTCAGTTCAGACGTCAATCCAAACATTTCAGCAACAGGCAATTTGGCAGTGATTGTCAAATGATCCCCCTGCTGGTCCATGTTAAGCAAAGATCCTCTCTTATTCTGGACAAGCTTTGAGATTGCACCCATGTAATCAGCTGGCGATTCTATTTGAAGAACCTGCATTGGCTCGTAAATATAAGTCCTGGCCTGCTTCATCGCATCCTTAATGGCCTCCCTTATTGCAGGATAAACCTGCGCGGGACCCCTGTGAATTGCATCTTCGTGAAGCTTCATATCATCTATGACCACCTTGATCTTCATACACGGCTCCCTTGACAGAGGACCTTGCTTCATAACCTGCTCAAAAGAATCCATTATGAGCTCAATGACCTCCCCTATCTGGACAATTCCCCTCGTAGCGTCTACAAGCATGCATGAGTTAAATATTTCCCTGACGCCCTTTGCATACTTCGTGTCATACCCCTGCTTGACAAGGTTCTGGATTATTGAATCATCCTTCTTCTTGATTCTTATCTCAGGAATTTCCCCTGCCTTGATCAACCTATAAACCTCATCCTCAACAGGCTCTACATGAATGAAGAACTTATTGTGCTTGTTGGGGGATTTCCCCTCAACTGACTGTGATGGCTTGTTGATTGTCTCCCTATAAACAACAATCGGAGGTGAAGTTTTGACATTGACCCCCTTCTCCCTCTTAATCCTGTTCTCAATGACTTCAAGATGAAGCTCCCCCATTCCACTCATCAGGTTTTCGCCGGTCTCTTCATTTATCTCTATGTGAATTGAAGGATCCTCCTTGTTGACCTGCCTCAAAACTTCAATCAGCTTCGGCAGATCTGCAGCCTTTGTAGCCTCAATGCTCTTCGTGACCACAGGTTCAAAGATGTGCTTTATTGCCTCAAAAGGCTCCATTTCCCTAGTAGAAACTGTCTCTCCTGCAAATGCATCCTTCAATCCGACAAGGCCTACAATATTCCCTGCCGGAACCTCGTCAACCTGAAGTCTTGTAGCTCCCTTATAGATATTAACCTGCTGGATTCTGACTTTCCTCTTTGCTCCATTCATCCAGACTTCATCGCCGTGCCTGATAGTGCCTGAAAACAGCCTCCCCGCCGCGACTTCACCCGCGTGCTTGTCAATGACAATCTTTGTAACCACGAAAGCGACGTCCCCATTTGGGTCGCAGCCAATCAATGATTTTCCAAGCTCGCTGTCCTTGTCGCCGTGCCATATCTTAGGAACCCTGTACTTCTGGGCTTGAATTGGATTCGGATGATGGCGGATGACCATGTTGAGAACGATCCTGTGGAGAGGTGCTCTCTTTGCAAGCTCCTTGTGATTGTCCTTTTCATACGCATCAATTATATCCTTGAACGTCATCCCTGATTTCTGCATGTATGGAACTGACAGGGCCCAATTGTGAAATGCTGAGCCGAATGCAACGCTTCCGTCCTGGACGCTGACCTGCCACTCATGCTTAAACTCATCAGGGGCAAAAGTTACAATGAACTTGTTCACTTCGTTGATTGATTTCATGAATCTCTTCTGCATCTCATCAGGAGTCAGTTTTACTTCCTTGATCAGCCTGTCAACCTTGTTTATGAACAACACAGGTTTTACCCTTTCTCTCAGCGCCTGTTTAAGAACTGTCTCTGTCTGAGGCATGATGCCCTCGACAGCACAGACGAGGACTATAGCGCCGTCAACAGCCCTCATTGCCCTTGTAACATCGCCTCCGAAATCAACATGCCCGGGGGTGTCTATTAAATTGATTAGGTGCTCCTCCCCCTCTGAAGTATGAACCATTGAAACGTTTGCGGAATCAATCGTGATTCCCCTCTCCTGCTCGTCCTCATGAAAATCAAGAGCCAACTGTTTGCCTGTTAACTCTTCGCTCATCATTCCTGCTCCAAAGAGAAGATTATCTGAAAACGTCGTTTTACCATGCACTTGTGTCAAAAGCGGATACTTTATGACAAATCAATATGGGCAGCGACGCCAATGTTTCTAATCTTCCCAGGAGTTTTCATAATTTTTGAAACTTTTTTCGCTAAATCATCAGCCATAACTTTTCCTCCCAATTGTAAATTTCCATTCTTGCCTCTTTATATAAATTTCTATTCCCAGCGCTGGTGCAACCATAATTTTTAAATAAAAAATCACCTTAAGTTTTTTAGGAAAAAACAAAAGAGGTAATTTCAATGAAAAAGGAATATTCTTATTATTTAAAATTTACTGATGATGCTTTGGAGCTTGCTGAAAAACAGCTTCCTTATTTTCTTGACTCCGAAATTTGATTACTCCCTGAGGAAACAGGTGTACTACAACAAAAAAGTTTACTGCATTGACAACGGCAAACTGCGTGAAAATATGTGTTCATAGAGCTAAAGAGAAGAAAAAGGAAGTAGACTATTACTCCGGCAGGAGAGAATGCGATTTTGCAATAAGGGAAAAAACAAGAATCATAGAGGCCGTTCAAGTCTGCTATGAGATAAACAGGGATGATAAAGAAAAAGAAATTGAAGGACTAATGGGGGTAATGGCAAAATTTAAACTTAAGAAGGGGCTGATTCTTATTTATGATCAGGAGGAAATCATAAAATTAAAAAAAGGCTATGGATTAATGATCAAGCCCCTATGGAAGGCTTTTAGAAGGATCTTGATAATGTCTTTGCCTCCTTTAGAAAAATTAAATCCCTGTTTCTTATAAAATTTCCGAAGTAATCAAGCGGTGCATCATTTTCGAATAATTTTATGGCATTATCAATTTTTTCCCAGAGCAGACTAAAACCTGCAGATTTTTCATTATCGGTAAATCTAAGGTTGGGGCTGTAGGATTTTACCTTAACAAGATAGCAATAGGAAATTTGTTTTTGTTTAAACTTACTCTTGTATTCAACTATCTTTCCAATTTCCTCAATAATTTCTGCATCACATCCAGTTTCTTCTTTAATCTCCCTAAGGAGCGTTGATCTTACGTCCTCCTCTTTTTCCAATCCGCCTCCAGGAAGCTTGTGGTATCCATATTTAGAAACTGAGAGTATTGCAATTTTGCCATCTCTGATAACGACAGCTCTTGCAGACTCTCTGATCTCATAATCTTCTTCGGCTAAATCTTTTTCACTATCTCTTAATTCTTTTAACAATTTCATA
>JAGVZK010000006.1 GCA_018302685.1 Candidatus Woesearchaeota archaeon
TAAAAAATGAAAAGGGTTTTGCAGTAAAGGTGAATAAGGTATTCATGGGTAGGAATACTTACACTTCTCAAAAATAGTAAATTTTATAAACAAGATTAGCTGTGAGATTTCTTATGTCAATAAAATATTCATGCAGACACGCAAAACCCCTTGAAGGGACGGGATATACACAATGCGAGAAGGGTGATAAGTGTCCTTATGGAGGCCATCAAAAAATAGAAGATTCTTGTCGTTTTTGTTCTGTTGGGGGGATTGTGGAAAATTCAACAAAGATTGACAAAGGTTTATCTGAATTAGAAATTCGTTCAAGAGGAGAAGGTGTTGAGAGGGTTCTATATCATCTTTCACAAAGGGTTAATGCATAAATCTCCAGCCAGCATTCTTTATAACTATTGACTTTAGCTAGGTTGTTGACAAAGTTCAAGACATCGTAGACTTTTACCTTCTTTTCAACTTTCTCTCCTTCAACTCTTTTGAATTCCGGCTTGTCATAGATGCTGAATTCATTCAAATCAACCCTGAAGTTTTCCCCAAGCCTGAAATTGTTTCCTTCCTTGACAAGGTATCTTTTTTCACAGAGTATGTTTAAGGTGCTGTGCAGGTCGGAAAACTGAACTCCTGATTTGCTGAACATTTCCGCAGCGCTGAATTCTTTCAATGAGAGCGCAGTGTCAAATATTCTTTTTTGTGAGCTGCTCAGATTAATCTCCTTGATTACTTCAGCACCATCTCCATTCTTAATATTCTTAACAAGCTTTCCATTATTCAGGTTGAACAGCAGATTGAAATCATCGCTTTGGATATATAAACATGGAATTAGCTTTGCCTTCATATTCTCCCCTATAAGCTCCATATCCTGCCTGCTTATCTTTTGCTTGATTACCTGCATTAGTTCACCCCTTTCCCCCTCATTCACGGCCTCAAGCATGTTTGTTGCTTCTCCTCCATGCTTTGTCATTCTCGGTCTTATGTTTACGAACAGGGGCATTTCAGAAACTCCAGTTATTAGCGCAGTTCCGATTTCAAGATTTTGAATTTCTTTCTCAGAATTGTAAGTAAGCCCCTCAACAGAGCTTGCCAGCGCCCTGAGGTCATTTGGATTTGTAACCTTTAGAATAATCTGGGTGCTTGTCTGGCTGATGACAGACTTGTCAAGCCTTGACGGTCTCTGGGATATAACACACAACCCAAGCCCAAACTTCCTGCCTTCCGAAGCGATCTGCCTGAGAATCCTTGAGCTCTTGGCTTCTCCAAAGCTTCTTTCAGGGAGGTAATTATGGGCTTCCTCTATAATCGTGAAGAAGGGAGGGACATTTCCCTTTTTTCTTTCTTCAAACAGGTCTTTCATCAGCTTATAGACCACGACTTCCTGAAGCTCGGCATAAACGCCTCTTAGGTTTATGACGCTGCACTTTCCAGGAGAGATAAGATCATTAAGCGATGTTGGAGAGTCTGAAAACAAATTCAGTTTTTCAAGATATTTTACTGTATTGATCAAATTGTACTTCATTGGATTTTCTTCCATTTCCAAATCCAATATTAATTTATTGAAATCAATTCTATCAACATCATTCAGGCAGGAGTATAACAGGCTAAGCTGGACATTCGACAGCTTTGTCGGAAGGATATGAATTATTTCCTGTGAGCTTAAATTAAAATTGCTCAATCGGAGTGGAATTGCATCCGGGTTGTCCTGAATGTTAGGAGAATAAACTCTTACTTTTTCTGAAAAATTTTTCGGACTCAAGCCAAATTTGCTGAGTTCCTCTATGTTCTCATTTTTTTCTTTTAGACTCAAATATTCTGCATGAGGATCAATAATCAGGAGCGGAATTCCCCTTTCAAGTATCTCTTCAACCAAGACCCCAGAAGCATAGCTTTTGCCGGAGCCTGATTTGGCCAATATTGAGACATGTTTTGTCAGTAGCCTGTCAAGATCAAGATAGACATTTAGGTCATACCTGTTCAGCTTCCCTATGAATGCGGAATTCTCCCTCTTTTTCAGGTTAAGGACATCCTGAATGAATTCATTGTCAGCCATGAGAACTTCGCTTCCAGGGTTTAAGGGGTTCAAAAGCTGTTTCAGCCTGTTATCCTCCCTGTAGCCTATAATGTTGCACTTTGCCGTTGTTTCATTTGTTTTTTCAATCTCCAGAATTTGCGCCAGAACATAGTTATCTTTGTTGACTGTTTGGACATAATCAAACTTGTTCACATCCGTGTTTGCTACGAAATTAAACTCCAGAGTTGAAGTCTTTCCAGCAATTTTCCCCAGGATCATAGTTTTGTTATTCTGTAAAATCTTATTAAGATTATTGTAGTGAAGTATTCAATTGGCTTGGAAAACCTTTAAAAACATCAAATTTGTAACATTTGGATAGAATTTATGGAGGTGCTGTGATATGACAGAGAGTTTGGTTGTAAGGTCTAAAATAAAGGAGTATGTTAAGGACATGAATGTTGCCGGGGATTTTTCTGATGCGTTGTCAAAGAAATGTGAGTCTCTGATAAAGGAAGCTATTGAAAGGGCTAAGGCAAACGGCAGAAGAACTGTCCAGTCTCGTGACCTATAAAGATTTATATAATTCCAATTCTTTTTCTTTTTATGTCAACAAAGTCAAAGGGAACCCGCTATGAAAGGGAGCTTTTTCATATGTTCTGGGAAAATGGGTTTTCTGGCGTCAGGACTGCAGGCTCAGGGTCAACTCCTTTTCCAGCTCCCGACTTGCTAGTTTCAAACTCAAGAAAAATACTGGCAATAGAGTGTAAGGCAGTGCGCTCAAACAGGAAATATTTTCCCGAAAAGGAGATAAGCGAACTGAATGAATTCTCCATAAAGTTTGGTGCAGAGCCCTACATAGCAATAAGGTTTGACAGGAAAGGCTGGTTCTTTATGCACACGAGAGACTTGGGCTTTGGAAAAACGGCGCATTTCATCTCCTACGATTTAGCCGTTGAAAAAGGAAAAAAATTTGAGGAAATTATTCAGTGATCAGTTTAAAATTTTATTTATTAAGAATGTCTTTAATAAAATCTGATAAATTTTCTTTGCCATTGCATTTTTCTAGATGAACAGAGATTATATTGTCCTCTGATCCTTTCTTAACGAATGAAACTTCTGCCTCAGGTAATAATCCTGATTTGCCGGAAAAATTATCTATTTTTTCCACTATAGATAATATTAATTATAGAGGTATAATGCTTCTAAATATGACAAATCCACATACAGTCTTGATTATTTATTTTGGCCAGTATGCAGCATAAAACATTATGAGTTCCATTTATGCCTAATTTTATATCTTCCACAGATAGATGGAAAATCCTGATTTTAAAAAGAAATTTATACTTGAAAGTGCATATTAAAAAAATGAAATTAGCGGCAATTTTTGTGTTTTTTTTCATAATTCTGTCATTTTCAGCCTATGCAATCGACTGTGACTGGGAGGTTGAAATCCTGTCTGAGACAATATTCCAAAATCCGGATGATTTTGAATTTAGGTACTTTATCAGCAAGATTGAAGGTGA
The DNA here is from genome assembly GCA_018302685.1 of Candidatus Woesearchaeota archaeon. Lineage (GTDB taxonomy): Archaea > Nanobdellota > Nanobdellia > SCGC-AAA011-G17 > GW2011-AR20 > JAGVZK01. Next base: position 3,526 of record JAGVZK010000006.1, read on the forward strand.
AAGGGCAAACATAGTCCTTAACAGGTCGATAGAGGACATTTATGGAAGCATTGTCAGAAGTTATGATCTTTATGCAGTGGAGGTCACAAACCATCATACAACTCTGTCATTAACTCCAAACTTGGACTCCGGAACATACTTAATTAAAGGAGAAATTTTTCCAGATTGCAATGATTCCTCTTCAGGCAACAATTATGATGAAAAATTGATAGTTATCCTGCCTCAGAATATGAGCCAGAATTTTTCAGCATTGCAGATCACTGAATTTCTTCCAGATCCAAGTGGGAATGATAATGATCCCATGCCAAATGGGGAATGGGTGGAGCTCTACAATTCAGGCGGTGAACCCTTGGATGTCTTGGGCTTGATTTTAAACGACGACTATGGTAATGGGATAGAAATTTCAGAAATTAATGTTTTAGGCGGAAATACCGTAATTCAGCCCGAGGATTATCTTGTGATTTACAGCAATGAGGATGGAAGGCTGACGTTGAACAACGAGGGCCTGGAGAAACTAAAACTGTACTATGGCGAAATACGGCTGGATCAGGTAAGCTATTCTTCATCAAAGGAGGGTTTGTCATGGTCAAAGAATGATAATAACTGGATTTTGGCATATCCCACTCCTGATGAGGAGAATAATCAGGAAACGCCAGACCATTCTTCCAATTTAGAAATAGAAAAAATATACTTTGGCTCTGATGACATCTCGGTTTTTGGAGATCAGGTAAGAGTGAGGGTGAACATCTACAAAGGAGACACAGCTAAATACAATGTTGATTTATACATCAAGAACAATGAGTATCAGGTTTCCAAGAGATCAGAAATTAATGTTTATGATCCATTCAAGAATTACACTCTAATTGTGCCAGTCCAGATAGAGCCGAACTGCAATAAAAAATACGATGACGGAATTTATACGGTTTATCTTCAGGGTCTTGACGAAATAGCCACAAAAGAGATTGAAATAGAAGGGCTGGATGAAGATTTGTGCCAGGTAATCACAGAGAAAGTGAATATCATGCAGGAGATTGAGTCTTCTTCAAATGAGCCTTCTTTTTATTCAACTGAAAGCCAGCAGATTATAGAGGATAACCGGATAACGGGCGAGGTAATTTATGAGTCTTCCGATGTAAAGGCGCGAAATCTGGGGATTTATTTCTTCTCGGGCGTCATGCTGCTGATTGTAATCTTCCTTATCATAAAGAAAACCTTATAAAATTTCATTGTTTCAGAATCCGATGAAAGTCTTGTCTATAATAGAAATTGCAGGGCATCCGAAGGAGCACATAGAGGAGATTATGAAGGGTCTGATTGCAAAGATAAAGGGTGAAAGAAAGGTTCTCAGATACAATATTTTTGAAGCTCAGCAGAAGGAAAAAATATTTCACACATTTGCGGAGGTCGAAATAGATTTCAGTTCTTTTGAGAATCTGTTTGGTTTTTGCCTCGATTATCTCCCGACCTCAATCGAGTTCATTGATGTGAAGGACATTCAGATAAAGAGGGAAGAGCTTGAAGTAGGTGTCAATGATTTGCTACTGAAGTTGCAGGAAGATAACATGCTCATCAAGAGGCTGAAGGCGGAAATATTGTTTATGAAGCAGGGCAAGTGATTATTTTTTGATGTAATCTCCAAGATCTTCCGTGATGACTTTCTTTCTTCTGAAGAACAGGAATGCAATAACCACTATCATCAGTATTATGAGTAGCCACAGCCACCAGAGGCTGCCTTTTTCCTCCTCTTGGCTGGAAGTGGTGCTCACAGTCTCTTCAATAGTTTCTTCATTTTCAGCTTCAACATCCATAGCATCTGTGGCCCCTTCATCGGCTGCAGTTTCTCCTTCCTCAAAATTTAAAATCATTGGGACGGAATCAACTGTCTTGGCGGATTTTAGGACAATGAATCCCTGATAGAAATTTAATCCAGCATCCCTTTCGGAGTTTATAGTCAGCTCGGTGCTGATCGTGTCACCACTCCCTATTAAATCAAATCTATCTTCCTTTAATTCAATTATCTCATTCAGATTTCCAGTTAAGATGATGCTTACATTTCCAATGTTAAAGTCCCATGAATTGGTGAAGCTTATTTCGTCAAACAGGACATCTCTTCTGTTCGCGGTCAGATTGATAATATCTTTATCAAGAATAAACTTGAGTGCGTCCCTTGGTGGAGGAAGCAAGACTGTTCCCTCCTCAATAACTTCAAGGATAACTGGAATCGTGTAGCTTTTGTTTGAATATTCAATGTTTATCTCAAAACTTTCAGTATTTTCAGGAATATTTACCTCAAATTCACTTGAACCTCCCAATTCAATCTCAGATGGCAATCCTGTAAAATTTGGCGCTTCTATATTCACACTGACAGGATTCTCATGGTTTGTCAGTACAAGTTCAAAAATATTCTTGTTGTTTACAATTCCAGGGCTTACTGAAACGGAGTCCTGAATAGTCTGGTCGTTGAATAGAAGATATAAAATCATTGAGCTGCTTAGCATGTCATTTTCAGTTTTATCACTGAGGTAATTTTTGGAACCCGCAAATACAATCTCATCCTTTAGTGCATAGGATGCAAGCGCACTTATATAGTAATCAGGGGTTTGCGATATCGAGGCAGAATTGTAGCTCCAATAACTGCCTATCTGGTTGTTTAGGAGCCAATCCCTACTGTAGTCATCTCCATGGATTATGTATCCAAGTGCATGGTCAAGCGTCCTGTTTTCAAGCCTATTATTGATGAGATAATCTTCAGGATAAAATTCACCAACTTTCTGCAGCCCCCATGAAGCATACAGCGTTGAGATGTAATCACACTTATCCTTGAATCCAACACCATAGCATCCAGAATCTTCTATACCATAGCTGAATTCACTTCCAAAATATTCATATATATTGTAATCATTCCCGAGATAGCTGTGCCTTAAAATAAAATTAAATTCAGAATCGCACTCAATAGTTATGTTGCTGCTTGAAACCTCAATGTCCAGCTGTCCGCTGATTGTGTAATTTTCATTTTCATAGCTGCATACTCCATTTCCATTTATCTTCAGATTCCATGAGCCAATTTCATAATTGTTTCCAGCATCCTTAAGCCAGTTTCTGGTTTTTATGTAATTCTCATTGAATTCTTTCAAAGCTATCAATGCCAGGCTTGAATCTATGACTTTGCAGTTTCCATGGGGGTAGCATCCGGTTGGGTCCTGGTTTGCAGTGAGATATGAAACTGCATTATTTGCCATTTCGTTATAGGCGTTCTTCAATGCCAGTCCGGCCAGTGCTGTTTTTCCCGCTGTTCCAAAGCTTCCGTCAGGATTCTGGCTGCTGATCAGATAATCAAATCCATCATTGATGCTGTTGACATTGAACGGCTTCTGTTTGCCGAATGTCTTGAGTATTTCCCCTTCTATATACTTAACATTTTTTAACTTGAAGTGGTATTCTCCATCTTCTGTATTAGGTATGTCAAAATAAACGAAATAATGCCTGCTGTTTAGCTTTTCGACAAAATTCAGCGTGGCGATGCTGCCGTCCCTGTATAACTCAAAATTTGTGCTTGTCAAATCAACTGCAGGATCCTCATTGAATATGACTTCAGCCTGAAAAGTCTCAAGAGGAGCGTAATTGTCCCTGTAAGTTACTACATTTGCATCGAAGGCGCTTGCACTTGCAGCTAAAATGATGAAAACAAAGAAATATTGTAGACGTTTCATGATATCTTTGTGGCTAAAGAAATTTAAAAGACTTTTTATTTCTTAAGGAGCTCTTTGGCTTTCCTTATTGATTCATCCAGCTGATTTTCGAGCCTTTCATCCTTAGGGCTTTTTTTCAGGAACTTCCGAAAAATTGGTCTTTGGGTTCCAGAAGTTGTTGGAGGCATTCCAGGACTACTTGATTCGCTTCTATGGGAATTTCCCTTTTTCATTTTTACATAGACAAATATCCCTCCCCCCATAATCAAGATTATAATAACAAGCCAAAGCCACCACAAGCTGGCTCTTTCACCCTCGTCGCAGTCTTCAGGGCAGGTGTTTGAATCTTCATCAAAGTCACAGAATCCATCGCCGCACGAGGGCTCTTCGCTTCCGCCGGTTTCAGGAGCTTGGCAGTCCTGTGGGCAGTTTCCATTTGCTTCTTCAGATTCATCACATACAAAATCGCCGCAGTAGCAGTCATCAGTGCACACAAAGCTGTCCTCTCCTTTTTCAGGCTCACATACGAAGTTTCCACAGCTTTCTTCAGCCGCGGTACAGTCCAAAGGGCAGGTGGATGAGCTTTCATCATTCTCACAGACATTATTCCCGCATTCGCTTATTCCAGCGCCAGAGGAGGGTTCATCAGGCTCGCAGATGCACTGCAGGCTGCACGAATAGCCACTTTGGCAATCAGTGTCAAACTCGCACTCTTCCCCAGAATCAACTGTTGCATCTCCACAGTATCCAAAATAATCATCATCATTGGCAGAGGAACCAGAGCTGTAAATTAAGTACAGTGAAGCTGCAGTGTCCTTTAAGATTCCAATATTCCCCTCATCGCTCTGCTGGCTTTCAATATACAAAATTGCATCCTCCTTCTCTTCGATGTATTCAGAATTTTTTAGTGAATCAATTGCAAATGCTGTTTCGTAAATTGAGCCAAAGCTCCCGTCATTTAACTGCATGTTAATCAAATTGCCGGCTTTAGAATTGTCAATCAGGCTTAGCATGGCGCTTCTTAGTTCATTGTTCCCTACATTGTCATTCATATAATTCTCGGTAAATATATCTGAGTTCAGCTTGTATAGGACCCATGAAGCATAAAACGTTGAATCAGCATCACAGGCGTTGCTGCCAGAATTGACTGAATAGCATCCGCTCTCTACTATGAATTCAGCGCTGTTTGTCAGGCCTTTTTCATTAATTATGTAAATGTTATTATTGCTCTCTCTTATCAAAGATATTCTAGGTGAGCTTGCAAAATCACAGTTCACGTTTATTGTCTCGGCATAATTGTCAAAATTAACACCAATTGAGCTCAAGTAAATCCATGGATTTTCGGAGTTCACGGAAGTTTCATAAATTGATCCCTCATCAAATTCAAACTCGCAGATTCCCTCTTCATTCGTTATTATTTGGATTATCAGGCCATCACTTCCGACACCTGTGCTTTGGAGATTTCCCCCTAGATAATCAAGCAGTTCAGCAATATTCCCCCCCATTTCGCTTAGAGTAAGCGCAGCAAGAGCTGTATCTTTAGTGTTGCAGTTCCCATCAGGATAGCAGTTGTTCTGGTCTTCTTTCCCATTTAGGTAGCCCAAACCAGCAGAGGCTGTTTCATCCTCACCATTCAAGTTAAGCGCCAGTACAGAGAACGAAATTTTCTCCATATCATTTCCCAATGAGCTCCACTTGTTGTCAACCTCGCCTTTCAGCCAGCCGACAGCGCTGTCTCTGTTGAATTCAGCAGAAACCATACTTATGCTCATGAGAAATATAACAAATAACGCCAACCTCTTCATGGTTAAAAACAGAGTAAAATTATATAAAAACCTTTCTCTATCAAAATAACATGGAATTCTTCTCAAAAGGCAAGCATGGAAAAGTATACATAGATGGAAATATGGCAGTCAAGGAGACACTGCCAAGAAGGGTGAAAAATGAGACCTTCTGGATTAAGGAATTGAATAGGCATGGAATAGGCCCGAAATTGGTTGAAGTAAATAAAAATAATTTTAAGTATGAGTTCATCAAGGGCGAGTTTATCCTTCAGTATCTGATTAAGAACAGAGAATGGAAAATAATTGAGGATGTTTTAAGGCAGTGCAGGCAGATGGATAAGCTGAAGATGAATAAGCTCGAAATGCATAACCCCTATAAGCACATTATAGTCACAGAAAAAAAGAAGCCTATCTTGATTGATTTTGAGAGGGCTTATCGCACAGAAAACCCTAAGAACGTCACCCAATTCTCACAGTATCTGGCGTCAAAGAATTTTGCCCAGACTTTGAACATGAAAATAAGCAGAAAAGAGCTGATTTCCCTGACAAAAAAATACAAGGAAAACAAGACTGATAAAAATTTCAATGAAATCGCTAAATTCTTTAGAAAGAGTTTCGGCTAAGTGTTTACAGGATTATTTATTCTTTTCAACTCATTATGTTCTTCTATAATGAGTTCAATCATTCCTTGGATGATTTTTTTCCATACATCATTTGTTCTATTGCCCTGTTTGCTTTCTTTATTATCTTTTCTTTCAAAGATCAGCCCAGATATGAATGCCATTTCTACCTTTTGTTTTTTTAATATTTTTTCCAAACAGGCAAATTCACGGAATTCCTTCAATTGTTCATTTATCTTCTTGTCCCATGCGAAAACAATACAGATAGTTTTTCTATCTTTCCAGGGATGTGTGCTTTGCAGTAAACAATCAAAGAAGGTCAATTTTTTCGCATTCTTTTTAATCATCTCACTAATGTTGTCCATTCAATTAACAATAGGCTAATCTATAAAAATTTAACCTACTCATGACAAAAAGGTTACTTTATGGACTGTCTCCAATTTTGAATCCTAAAATTTGCTTTTTTAAAATTTGCGAAAAAAATCCCAAAAATAGAAAGCTTTATAAATCGAACACCACCATTTTATTTAAAGTTTTACAAAAAAAAGTCTTTATCACAGGGGGGTAAAATGTCAAAATTCATTAAAAAGTGCCCTGAATGCGGTTCTATAAATTTAATTGTTGACAAGGACAGGGGAGAAGTTGTATGTAAGGATTGTGGTTTTGTCCTCGAAGAAAGAATGGTTGACTTCACCCAGGAATGGAGGGAGTTTGAAGGCGATTCTGGAGAGAAAAGGAGAAGGACAGGAGCTCCTTTATCCTACACAAAGTTTGACCGTGGATTAGGGACTGATATTGGTTCAGGAGGAGACATTTACCAGCTGCAGGCCAAGGAAAGAAATAAGTACTTCAGGCTAAGAAAATGGCAGCATAGAGTTTCTACCGCCATTGAAAGAAATCTAAAATTGGCATTGGCGGAATTAAAGAGAGTTTCTTCATATCTTAAGTTGCCTCCTGCAGTTGAGGAGGAAGCAGCTAGGATTTATACTATGGCGGTTCAGAGAGGCCTCGTAAGAGGGAGATCAATGGAATCCGTCGTGGCAGGCTCGCTGTATGCATCATGCAGAAGGCATGAAGTTCCAAGAACTTTGGATGAATTGTCCGAAGCGTCAGGAATTGACAAGAAAGAAATAGGAAGGACTTACAGGTTCATCACAAGAGAGCTTGGGATCAGAATATTGCCGAGCAACCCGGTCGATTACATTCCAAGATTCGCAGCTTCATTGAAATTGAGTCCTGAAACTCAGACAAGGGCGGTTGAAATTCTTGAGAAGGCGCAGAAAGCAGAATTAACGTCTGGAAGGGGCCCGACAGGAATTGCGGCAGCTTCATTGTATGTTGCAACTCTGATCAATAATGAAAAGAGAACCCAAAGGGAAGTTGCAGATGTGGCAGGAGTTACAGAGGTTACAATAAGAAACCGTTATAAGGAACTGATAAAGAAATTGAAGTTAGATAAGGATCTTAAGAAGAAATTGGAAGAAGCAGAAGGGAAGTAAGATTTTTTTTAAACTCTTACTTTCATAAAGTCCTCGGCAATAAAGCTTTCCTTGAAAACTTTCTTTGCCTCCTTTAGCAAAATCCTGCTGTCATTGTATCTTTGTGAAATATGTGTTAGTATCAACTTCTTGGCTTTTGACTTTTTTGCAATTGTCCCTGCATCAACAGCAGTTAAGTGCTTGTATTCCTTGGCTTTGTCCTTCAATTCATCGCTGAACGTGCTTTCGCAGATTAGTAAGTCAGAGTCCTTAGCCAATTTGAGGCAGTCGTTGCAGTAGGCAGTGTCCACAACTATGCTCAGTTTTTTTCCCTTGGCAATGATTGTAGCGTCTTTCGCCTTTATCTTTTCCTCATTGTAAATTATGTCTTTTCCATTTTGAAGGTCGCCAATCAGGACATGTTTTGAAAGTTTGAATTTTTTAAGGTAATCAAGATTGATTTTTCTCTTGTCATTCTCAATGAAGCTGTATCCATAAACCTTGACTGAATGGCTAAGCTCTCTCGCTTCAACATAAAAGTCCTTCTCTTTGAATACAACCCCATTTTTTATCTCAGTAATTTTGATGTCAAGCCTTTCGCCGATTATTTTGAATATGGAATTCATCAGATCATTTAACCCCTTGGGGCCGTAAATCTCCAACTTCCTTGAGTACTGGTTGGCTTTCAGGTTTTGAAATAATCCGGGCAGCCCGTTGATGTGGTCGCCGTGTAAATGGGTGATGAGTATTTTTGAAATCTTTGGAGACTTGAATCCCGCAATCCTCATCTGTCTTTGTGTTCCCTCGCCACAGTCAACTAGGATGTTCTCAGAGCCATGGCTAACCAAAATGCTGAATAAGTTCCTTTCTTTGGTGGGATGCATCCCTGATGTCCCCAAAAACAAAACTTCCATAGCAATAACCAATCAAGCCTGTTTTAAATTATTTTCTATTGGTTGATCTTTCGCGCGATTATTTGCAATTTTGTCACATTTTTGAAGAACAGATTTAATAGGAATCTTTTTTAATTGAGTCACTCAAAATCATCACAATTAAGTTTTCCAGGACAGTCAAAAAATAAAATCAATATATTTTTAAATAACTTTTCTTTAATCAAATCATGCCAGCTGCAAAAAAGATCAATGCTTCTATTCTTGGGAATACAGCGATAGCTGATAACAAGGGCCTGGCAAATGAGATTTATTCCAAGTCAAGATTTGGGGAAATCAAGGATAACAAGATACAGTACATGCTTGTAGAAGCCCTATATCTCCTCGAAAAGAAGAAATTGGCCATAAAGGAAGGCAAAAAGTCAATGAAGAGGGATGAATTTATCAAGCAGTCTTCAAAGAAGGAAAAGAATTTCTGGGAGAGGTATGTTGTATTTCGTGACATGAGAGACAGGGGCTATGTTATAAAAACAGCATTGAAATTTGGGGCGGATTTCAGGGTCTATGACCGCGGAGTGAAGCCGGGGGATGATCACGCAAAATGGATTTTATTTCCAGTCTCTGAATCAAAGGGGTTGACATGGCACTCATTTAGTGCAATGAACAGGGTGGCTCATTCAACAAGGAAGAATCTTCTGGTCGGAATTGTTGATTCAGAATCTGATGTGACCTACTACATTATTACATGGACTAAACCATAATAATCTTTTTATATCTTCTTTTCGCTTGAATTGTATGCCTGATATACTTTCATTAAGAAACGATATTCTTAACTATGTCGCAAAGAATGGCCCCGTTCTTCCGGTTCAGATTTCGAAGCAGATTAATAACAATATAATTTTCGCAGGTGCAGTTCTCTCTGAACTTGTGGCAAGCAAGAAGGTAAAGATAAGCAATTCGAAGATAGGAGGCTCCCCAGTTTATTATATATCAGGTCAGGAGTACAAGCTGTCAATGCTATATCCTTATCTCAAGGATGTCCATAAAAAAGTTTACGACTTGCTGAAGGAAAAGAAAGTCCTTCAGGACATTTCAGTTGAGCCGTGGCAGAGGGTTGCCTTGAGGGAAATCCCAGATTTTGCAAACATGCTGCGGACAAGGGACAACCAGATATTTTGGAAGTGGTATCTGGTTTCGGAGGATGAGGCGGTTCTGATAATCAAAGAAATATTAGGAATAAATGAGATCAAAGAGTCAGCTCCAGAACCGAAGTCGGAGGTTAAGGAAGAACCAATGAAGGAAATCATTGCCGAGCCGGAAGTGAAGCCAGAAGTTAAAGAGGAAAAGCCAAAGCAGAAAAAATTGGTAAAGCCCAAAAGAGAGTCTGTATCTTTAAGCGATTTCTTCAGGTTTAAATCAGTTGAAATCATTGATGAAAAAATTGTCAAGAAAGGCAAGGAATTAAATTACATTGGCGAAATCTCCTCAGATCTTGGTTTGATGAAGGTGTTCATAAAATACATAGATAAGAAGAGGATATCTGATGCGGACTTGATTTCAGCCCACAATGAGGCCCAGCTGAAAAAGCTAGCATTGTACTTTATCTCTCACGGAGATTTGACAAAAAAGGCCAGGGATTACACGAGAAACAATTTCTTGATTTACGAAAAACTTAAATAGGGTGTTTTCCGAGCCTTAACCATGGGAAGAATAAGAACAACTTTGGTCAAGTCAGTGTCAGAGAAGATATACAGCAGGCACAAAGATAAGCTTGGAAAAAATTTTGAAAAAAACAAGAAGCAGGTTGAAAACTTTGCCGAGATAAATTCTAAGAAACTGAGGAATACAATCGTCGGTTACATCACCAAATTAGCAAAAAAGAATACTAAATAGATTAATTATTAAATGGTAACAAAATAGAAACATTTATAAACTTTTAATTAACATTAATTTCTAGGAGAAGTAAAATGGGAATAATTTTAACACCAGAAAATGTAGATTTTTCAGAAGTTTGTCTGATGGATGAAATAATATCCAGAAGCTTCCTCGAAGAATACTCTGAATCATTAAAAAGATACCCAGAAACAGCAAGAAATTCTTTAAATATATTCGACAAGAAAGGAAGAGGCTCAAACGTATTTGGTAACATTTTAGCATCCAGGATTTTAGGACTTCCACTAGCATCACCATCTCAATTAGAACATGCAGTAAGATTAAGCCCAAATACTTTCAGAGGAATCTATGTAGAACCTGCATTAGTTCTAAGAACTTTAGAAGATAATTATAATGCAAGAAATTTATATTCTCAATTAGAGAAAAGAAACATAAAACCAACAGAAGAAAACCCCGTAAGAATATCCTTAAATGGGTTAGATTTAAAGGAAGATAGTAGTTCCTATTATGGTTTAATCCACATATTAACAGGGGAAGAAGAAATTCTTCAGGATGAAAGGTTTAGTTCCAAATACGATCGCAGAAAATTCTTAACATCAGATGAAAGAGGAGTTCCTATATTTCTCACTAAAGGAGAAATTGAAAAATTATCTGAAAATGAAATATCCAAATTAAGAACCTTTTATGCAAGAAAAAGAGATCTTGACAGGATCTGCCTGAACAGGGACTTGGATTTGAGGTCCTACTGGGTCAGGGGTCTTGCTGGCTCTAGCCCCAGTGGCAGGGTAGCCCTCGCAAAAAAATTTTCCAGTGGAAATATTGGAGGGTATTTATCAAAATTGTCTAAAGAAAGAGATAAACAAATCAGAATAACTAATGAAAGATATAAAAGAGCAGTAGAAATTATGAATGAATAATTTTTTAAACAATTTATCTCTTTTAATTCTAGCCATGAGAATGGCTGGGCTACACGCCATGTTATTTAGTAAAATTCAACAATGACAATTAGTAAGATCATCCGAAAATTGAAATTGTGGTGGTAATTGGTAATATGGCTACAACCTTGAGGGTCTTGACAGGATCTACCTGAACAGGAACTTGGATTTGAATTCCAACTGGAACAGGAATCTTGCTAACTCTAACCCCAATGGCAGAATAACCCAGTCAATGGCTATTTTTATCATGAAAACCTACAAAAACTTATATCAATCTTTATGTTCTCCTAAAAATCTTTTTATTGCTTATCTAAAAGCAAGAATAAACAAATCAAAGAAACTTTATGTCATTGAATTTGAAAAAGATTTAATAAATAATCTAAATTTATTAAGAACAGAATTATTATTGCATTCTTATCAACCAAGACCACTGAAAACTTTTATTCTAAGAGATCCAAAAACAAGAAAGATATCAAAATCACATTTTAGGGATAGGATTATTCATCACGCTTTGATAAACATATTAGAACCAATTTTTGACAAAATTTTTATCTATGATTCATGTGCAAATAGAAAAGGTAAAGGTACTTTGTTTGCATCAAAAAGATTTGAAAAATTTCAAAGAAAAATAACTAAAAATTATTCTTCTTATGGACGCTGTCTAAAGGTAGACATAAAACATTATTTTCAAAATATCAACCATAACGTCTTATTAAACTTAATAAAAAGAAAAATTAAAGATAACAAAATTATCTGGTTAATCAAAAAGATTTTAAATAACTCTCTGATGGGGGGCGAACCAAAAATTGGCATGCCTTTAGGAAATTTAACATCCCAATTCTTTGCCAATATATATTTAAATGAGCTGGACCAATTTGTAAAACACAATCTAAAAGTAAAATATTATGTAAGGTATGTTGATGATTTTGTGATGCTACACCAATCCAAAAAACAATTAGAATTGTGGAAAGAAGAAGTCAGCAAATTTCTAAAAATTAATCTAAAATTAGAACTCCATCCAGACAAAACAAAAATTATTCCTTTATCAAAAGGAATAGATTTCGTTGGTTTCAGGAATTTCTATTATTTTAAATTATTAAGAAAGAGAAACATAAGAAACATGAAATTCAAGATAAAAAAATACAAAAACAATGAAATAACTAAGGAAAAAATCTTTGGAATTTACCAAGGATGGAAAGCATACTCAAAGTGGGCAAATTCATCTAAAATAAGAAAAGAAATTTTAAATGAAATTAATAAATAACCTATTTACTAGGAAATATATATCAAATTATAGTTCCTGCGGACAACTGTGCGCGACGAGTTTATAAATATAAGTAACGTTACATTATCATCATAAATGAAAATAACAAAGTATACACAAGACAAATATAACCAAGCAATTAAACTAAAGAACCAGGGGTTGGGTAGTCTAAGAATTTCCAAAATTTTAAGACTTAAATCAAGAAGTGCCGTAGAGGAATGGATCAACAGAGGAAGACAACCTTATTACTTTTCAAAAAAGAGAATAAATTGGTCTAGTTCTGAAAAAAATAAAGAAAGAATTAGAAGACTGAATAAAATAACACAACCAAAAGCAACAAAAATTTCTGCTGAATTAAGGACTAAAAGATTGCCAGAATCAGCAAAAAAACTTTCTGAAGAGTTAGCTTACATTTTAGGGGTAATTTATGGGGACGGACATGTTTCTATAAAACAAAGAAGAGTAATATTATCGGCTACAGACAAAGATTTTGTGCTAAATTTTAGAGATAATCTAGAAAAATGGTCAAATTTTAAAGCAAGATTTTATAAAAGAGATATAAAAACAAATGAAACAATAAAAAATAGAAAATCCCAGTATGTTTCCTATATTGACTCAATAGAAGCAAGCAAATTCTTTAATGATTTTAATTTAAATTTAATAAAAAAATTTAATCAGGAGTTAAAATAAGCTCTGTTTCATAGTGAGCTAAACAGTTACAAAAACTGGAAAAATTTATAAAATATAACTGATTACATGGTCGTTAATAGATGAATCAAGGATTGGAAGAACCTTGGTTATAATGGCAGGAGGGGTATCAAATGGAAGACAAATATGCAAAAAATAACAATGATGAACCTGTAATTTTCGTCGGTAACAAAGCGTTCATGAAAAGGATGTAAGTTAAGTCTTTATCCGCATGGGTTACGTAACCGGCGTGGTGATGCAGTTCACAACAAGAAACGCAGCAGAGGTCTTGATAAAAGCCAGGGGAAAATTCATCTCCAGAGCGGTTGACGTTGCAGAAGTGGCAGCTAAGAGATTCTTGGAAAATACAGTAGAGCCAAGGGGAATAAAGATAGACTCAGAAGAGTTTGAAAACAAGGAAGGGAAGACAATAAGAGTTTCGACAATAGAGATTGCGCTGTCTAAAAAATAACCATTTTTCTTTTTATTGATTCCAAAACAAATTTAAAGGATAATTTATGTTTAAATTGTAATGGTTCAGGAGCTGTTCGTTGAATTAACTTTCATAATACTTTTGGCGCTGGTGACTAGCATAGCTGCGAATATCCTAAAGCAGCCGCTGATGATAGCTTACATCCTTACAGGAATACTTATAACATCATTCTTTGTTGATTTCGTTACATTCAGCGAAATAACCTTGATATTTTCCAAGATAGGCATAGCCTTCCTTTTGTTCATGGTTGGTCTGAACCTTAACCCTAAAGTTATAAAGGAAATAGGAGTGGTGGCGACGGTAACAGGGTTGGGCCAGATAATATTCACATCACTCATAGGTTTTCTGATATCGTTCTACCTCGGATTTTCTGTAATAGAGTCATTATACATTTCGGTTGCCCTCACTTTTTCAAGCACAATAATAATAATGAAGCTCCTCTCTGACAAGGACGATCTTGATACCCTCTACGGCAAGATATCAATAGGATTCCTCATAGTTCAGGATCTTGTCGCGATATTCCTTCTCATGTTCATACCGCTGGCATCAAATAATCTGGAATTCCACATAATTGCCCTCAGTATAATCAAAGGGATTCTATTGATATTTTTCATATGGCTGTTGAGCATCCAGATCCTTCCAAGAATAACAAAACAGATAGCAAAGAACCAGGAGCTCTTATTCTTATTCTCAGTGGGATGGTGCTTTCTGATAGCCTCGCTGTTTTTTTATTTCGGTTTTTCAATTGAGATAGGGGCACTACTCGCAGGCATAGGCTTGTCAATGTCGCAGTACCGACTTGAGATAGCGTACAAGGTAAAGCCTCTGAGAGATTTTTTTATAATAATCTTTTTCATAATCCTTGGCAGCCAGATGCATATATCAAGCGTGTCATCAATTGTTCTTCCTGCAATAGTGCTCTCACTGTTCATCCTGATAGGGAACCCGCTAATCGTAATGATCCTCATGGGATTATTAGGCTACACAAAGAGAAACGGTTTTCTTGCAGGGCTGACGGTTGCCCAGATATCTGAGTTTTCTCTGATACTCATTGCGCTTGGGGTAAACATGAATCACATCTCTCCACAGATACTGTCACTTGTTACATTAGTTGGATTGATAACCATCACAGCATCCACATACATGATAATCTATTCAGAAAAGATATACCCAATTATCTCGAGACACTTGGAGATATTTGAGAAAAAAAACATCCTTAAGGATGACCCAAAAATAAAGAGAGATTATGAGGCAGTCTTGTTTGGCTACAACAGGATAGGATACAACATACTGAAATCCCTTGACAGGCTGAAAATAAAATACATAGTTATTGACTTTGATCCTGAAGTTATAGTTGATCTTTCAAAGAATGGGAAGCGCTGCATTTATGGAGACGCAGACGATGCAGAGCTGTTCAATGATTTGAATCTGAGTAATATAAAGATGGTCATCTCAACCATCCCAAAGATAGAAACAAATTCGCTGATTATAAAAGAGGTAAAGAGGAAAAATCCAAATTCAATCGTCATGGTAACCTCGCATGTGATAGAGGATTCTTTGAAATTGTACAATACTGGTGCAGACTATGTCATTATGCCCCACTTTCTAGGAGGGGAATACGTTTCTAAGATGATAGAGAAAAACAGGATTAACAGGAAGGATTATTCAAAAGAGTCAAAAGATCAGATTTCCGGATTGAAGGAAAGGATAAAAGAGGGGCATAGGCATCCAAGGATTGAAAAATAATATAAGTTTTTAGGCAAAAAACCATTTTTTGACAAAGTTGTGGGTCCCCCGATAAATAGATTGCGGAATAGAGAAATAAAAGGGAAATTAAAAAAATAAAATTGAATTTAATTCTCATGATGGAAAATTGTCTTATAATCTTTCTTCCTTAGAATTTCAATTAGGCAAAAAATGAAACAGAATTTACATTCCTAAAATATTTTATGAAGTGGATTTAGTAAAGTACATTATTCAAGGTTTTTTTTTGCAACAGATGAATTCTTGTTTCTAACGAAAAACAAAAATAAATATCGCCCAGGAGTTGAATTCAATGCTACTTGTGTAAACCTACTTAAACAAATTTATGAATATTTTAGTTCAATATTTCAGTTTAGTGAATTAGACAACCTCATAATATTCAAAGAAAAAACACGATTTGTAAATCCCAGGCATCAAATAAGGTTTGAAAATTTTTTAAAATACTCAAAAATTTAAAGGACTCCCAATGAACAAACATAAGGAGATCAGGTTTGATGTTCCTTTAAAATCTTTTAATGCCTCCAGGGGGATTTGAACCCCCGATCCTCGCCTCATGAAAGCGATGCTTTTCCGACTAAGCTACAGAGGCATAAAATCATAAGAAACAGAATCACTTTAAAAGTTTTCTAATCTTTTCCAAAACCTTCATTTTCTCAAGTTCAGACTCATACTCTCTGCTTGGCCATAGCCTAAGCCCGTCATTTTCATGCCTCGGCATTATGTGGATATGCAGATGAGGAACAGCCTGCCCCGCAACCTTAAACTGATTTATCCCTATATTGAAGCCTTTTAGCTTTAAACTCTTGTATATCGCCTTGGAGATCTTTCTGGTTGCAACCACCAGTTTTCTTAGCGTTTCATCATCAGTGTCTAAAATAGTTTCTGAGTGTTTTTTTGGAATGACCAATGTATGACCTTCATGAACCGGGTTTCTGTCGAGAAAGGCCAGAATATATCTGTCTTCATAAACTTTGTAGCTTGGAATTTCACCATTGACTATCTTGCAGAATGTGCACTCACTCATTTTTCTTTGAACTTTTGAAAACCTCTTTCCTGTTTTTTCTTACGCCTTCCATCATCTGATCTTTAGCAGTTTCAAGAAGCCCTATCGCCTCCTGAGAATTGATGTTTTTTGTATGTATTTGAGTCTGGATGCTCCCATTGATCACCCTGAACTTTATAACCATCTCTTTTTCATCCATTTTAACTAGGTAATAGTCCCCCTTTTAAATATTTTCGTATTTTGTTTGCTATTTTAGCCAATAGAATTATTATTAAACAATTAAGTGTATACCTCATCATGAGAACTGGCGTAAGAATCATGGACGCCATGACAAAAAAACCAGTATGCGCTTCCCCAGATATTTCAGTCCAGGATGCGGCAAAGCTGATGAGGAAGAGGCATGTCGGCTCTCTGCTCATAACAGAGAAAAATAAGCTTTTGGGGGTTTTTACTGAGCACGACATCGTAAGAATGTTGGCCATTGATGCTAATATAAAGAAGACAAAAACTTCTGATCTCATGAATAAGAAAATAGTTTCAATAGGCCCGAATGAGGATTTATATGAAGCTATGGTCCTGATGAATAGAGAAGATATAAGGAGGCTGCCAGTTATGCTGAATGAAAGATGCATTGGGCTGATAACGCTGAAGGACATCCTTAAAATTCAGCCGACTTTACTTGAGCTTGTTGTCGACAAGATAAAATTAAGGCATTAAGAAAGCTTTTTATAATTCTGAATAGATTTTATAGCAATGCCTCATCAGGAAAAAGTGCACCCAGGAAACGGAATTACAATAACTCTCAATGGGAAGTTTGATTTGGATTCTCTGTACAAAACGATTAAGAATTGGTTTGATGAAAACAGGTATGATTATTATGAGAATGAAAATCAGGAAAAAAATTTTCCAGAGGGGAATTTCATTTTAATGAAGCTCAACGGAACAAGAGATGTTGATGACTTTGTTCAGTTTCGGGTAGAAATTGGATTGCAGGTTACAAGGCTGAATCGTCTTGAAAAAGGGTACACTGGCGAGTTGACGGTAAAATTAAGAGGATTCTACACTTTAGATTATAAGAATAACTGGAAAAACTTTGACATTCCATTCTACATTTACAGGAAAATAATACTCAAAAAGAAAATAGACGATTTTTATGAGCCAAAGATCTACGATGAATTGATGGACTTGAACTCAAAAGTAAAATCAGATCTTAAAATAGCAAGATGAATATAAAAATACCTGTGATAGATGGACTGAAGCTCAAATGGGTCGGAATTACAGATTTTGAAGAGTTATACAGAAAAATGAAATTCTACCTTGTTGACCATAGGGGATTCGCAACTCAGGAGGGCCTTGAAAAAAAATACATTGAAAGAGTGAAAGGGGAAGGTTCTAAAGATATGGAGATACTATGGATAGCTGACAAGAAAAAGCCAAATGAGTTCTTTAAATATGTGGTGAGAGTTGAGTTTAGGGTTTTAGGAATGAGCAAAATTGAAGTCCCTCAGGGGGATATAAAAAGGAAGATGAACAAGGGAACTTTTGAAATGAAGATATTTGCATCTTTGGAATCAACGGATGCCTGGGAGTCTTTGAAAGGGTTCCAAAAGATGTACCAGAGGATGATAATGAACAGAAGAATCGAAGATTTCCTTGAGGATTTATATTCAAAAACAATGGATTTGCATTCCCTTGCCAAGAGTTTCCTTGGTTTGAGATAATCAAAAGCTTTATTAAAATAAATTCTATTCAAATACAATGGTTGAAGTTGATCTTGTCCTGAAGGGTATTGAAACAAGCAAAGAAGGGTATCTTGACATGAGGGATTTGTACGGCCTCATTAAGAATTTTTTAGATAATATCAGATATTCTATCATACTTGAAAAGGAGCATTTCGTTTCGGAAAATGAAATAAAAATAAAGATAGATGCAAAAAAGGCAATTAATGACTACATTAAGTTTGTTTTGAAAATAACGATCACTGGCTCACGCTTAAAAAAGGTCAAGTTGAAGGAGAAGGAGACTTATGAGGGACAATTTACAGTCAGATTAAGGGCCGAAATAGAAAAAGATTATGAGGACACATATGAGGAAAAGCCAATGTTGAAATTTTTTAGGGAATTGTTTGATTATCTTGTGAAGGTGTCAGACTTCAACAGGTTCAACAGAATGATAAAAACGGATCTTTTCTCATTGAGGGATGAGATAAAAGCATACTTTGAGATAGAAAAGCTTGATTGAAAAGTTTTATAAACCCATTTTTTCTATAAACCATAGGCCCGCCGTGAGAATACTCAATGGAGTGAGCCAATGGCGACTGCAATGAATTTGGGAGTTAGTGTTGCGGGCTACAATAACTAATAATTAAATATCAGAACAAGACGAAAATTCAATTATTTTCATAAAGAATCATTATTTTGCAAGTAAAAATGAAAAACAACTAAAAATTGTGAAAGAATGACGATTTAATCTGGTTCTTGTTCTGCTGGGAGGCAAAAATGGGAAAAATTAGTCCAGTATCAGCTAAATATACAATCCATACATTAATCAGTATTGAAGGCATTGTGGACAAACCAGACGTAATTGGCGCCATATTTGGCCAGACAGAAGGTTTGTTGGGATCGGAATTGGAGTTAAGAGAGCTTCAGAGATCTGGAAGGATTGGAAGGATAGAAGTTAATTTAAACACAAAATCAGGAAAAACAACAGGGGAAATTATTCTCCCGAGTTCTTTAGATAAGGCGGAAACGGCAGTCATTGGGGCCGCAATGGAAACCATAGAAAGAATAGGGCCTTGCGATTCCAAGGTGGTCGTCGACTCTATTGAAGATGTAAGAATCTCAAAGAGACTGCAGATCATTGACAGGGCTAAATCTCTGCTGTCAGACTTGAAGTCAAAAGTATTGCCTGATTCTCAGGACATTACAGACCAGGTGGCACAGTCAGTGAGGATGATGGAAGTCATAGAGTATGGAAAGGAGAGGCTCGCTGCAGGTCCAAATATTGATGACTCTGAGGAAATAATCGTTGTTGAGGGAAGAGCGGATGTTCTTAATCTGCTGAAGCACGGTATAAAGAACGTTATAGCTCTTAATGGAACCTCAATTCCAGAAACAATAAAGTACCTTGGGACGAAAAAGGTTCTTACCCTTTTTGTTGATGGGGACCGTGGCGGAGATTTGATAATAAGGGGGTTGCTTGACGCCGGAGTTGAGATTGATTACGTGATAAAGGCGCCAGATGGAAAGGAAGTGGAAGAAATAACAAAGAAAGAGATCCATAAGGCGTTGAGAAGCAAGGTGGCAGTTGAGCAGATCAAGATGGAGGTTGCAAGACTGACTCAGGATCCGAGGAGGAATTTTGCCAAGAAGCCTCAGATAATTCAGCAGAGGCCAAGATACATAAACAACAAGCCAAGTGGCTTCTCAACAAGGGTTAATCCTGAAGTCATGGTTAATCCTGAAGAATCAAAGAAGTTCAAGGAACTGCTTGATGACCTTGTTGGGACAAGGGCTGCCTATTTGCTTGACACAAGTTTAAGTATCTTGGGGAAGATTCCAATTTCCGAGATATTCAATTCAATCAGCAACATAAAGGAGACATATGCAATAATCTTTGATGGAGTGATTGATAAAAATTTTGTTTCAAATCTTGAAAAATCAGATATTAAATATCTGGTCGGGATGGATTCAAGAATAAATCCCCGCGAGACGAGAATAACAGTGCTATCTCAGAAAGATTTGAGATAAATTTTTCTTTTTTTATAATTGTGTAGACACACCTTGAAATGGACATAAAATACAGAAAATAGCTACCTTGACTCTTTCTCAGCCATGCTCCCCTATAAGCGCCAATCCATAAGCTTAGAGCTGCTCCCGTCAGGGCCTGACTCGGTTCACACACAGACCAACCCTACAGGACAAGGCATCCCAGTCCGAACCAAGACTATTGACTAAACTTTATACCTCTCCCAAGGCTTCAATCCTCCCATAAAGCCGGTTTGGAGTTACAAGAGACGGCTAACCTCCCAATCTAGTCTACACAACCATGTTACATTTTGGTTTTATAAATCTTGTTGTTGCATATTTTAGTAGTAAAAAATCTATTTGAAAAATCTTTTAAAGAAGCAAGTGCTACAACATACATGTTTGATCCATTTGAAAAGAGAACAAGGAAATTTCTGTTGTGGAGCCTGTTTTTTTTATTCATAATTTTTTTAACCTTTTTATTTTTTCACCCTAAGTTCTACGAAAATGAAAATCTGGAGAGTTTTCAGTATGAGAACCTGACAACTGAGGAAATTTACAATATTCTTCTGACAAAACTGAAGCCGGGAGATTTAATCCTGAATAAACCGATTTCGTACTCTGAAAGATATTTTTACCAGAGTAATAAAGAGAGCCTGCTCAACAACAAGATAATCTTCTTCATATACTACAATCTTTTTGAGCTCCTGATAAACTCAATGGGGGAAGGAGATTACTGGCATGTTTTCATTTACACGGGAAATGGGAACCTAAACTCACTGACCATAAACGGAGTCAGCCTTGATGTAATCACAAAGGAATTTGTAAGCTCAAATTATTTCACTGTTCTAAGGCCGAATGTCAATGATGGAACAAAGTTGAAGGCCGTTCAGAGGGCAAATGATCGTTACATAGATCAGGACATTCATTACAGCTTCAAGAACGGATTGATTATAGTTTTCTTCAGGGGCACAGGAATAAACATTCATCCAAGGATGAGGGAAAACAAGCTTGTATGTTCAAGCTACGCCGCAAGCCTATATTCCCCAATAAATTTTAATGATAGGAACTTCAGGCATGTGACCCCTATTGACCTTATTGATGAGAGGATAACAAGGATTATCTTAATAAAAAACGAAAGAGGTTTTTACCATGAAGCATAAATCAATAATTGACATCGTGCCGCTGGCATCCAAGATATCAGTAGTAGTCTCATTGCTACTCTCAATCGGAATCATCGCCGCTGAGGGGACAAGCTCAGGGGTGGTCTTCAACCTTATCCCGAGTTTTGGATGGGTTTTTGTGTTTGCGGTCTTCCTTAGCTTTATAATAATATATCCTGTGATGTTTATAATAATCTATTTGGCAATTACAACAATCACAAGATTCATCAAATGATCTTTCCTAATTTTTTTAGCTCAACGCCACTGAGGAATTTGTTCAAAGTCTCTTTCAGGTCTGATATTCTTACTCTTACCTGCATCATTGAATCCCTGTCTCTGAGTGTTGCATCGTTATTCTTCAGGCTTTCATGATCAACAGTGAGCATTGCAGTGCATCCAATCTCATCCATTCTCCTGTACATTTTTCCGATGCTTCCCTTGTTGTCATAAAAAACATTAAAATCTCTCTTGATTAAGTCATAGATTTCTTCAGCCTTTTCTGGTATTCCCTCCTTGTTGACCAGGGGAAAAACAGCGACTTCAACCGGGGAGATGTTGCTGTTGAATAAGAACAGGATTCGCTCTTTTTCTTTTTTGTAAAAAATGTCCATTATCCCCCATATATTTCTGTCAACCCCAAAGCTCAGTTCAAGGACGTGAGGATATATTTTTTTTCCGCCATAATTTATACTGATATTATGATTCTTTGTGTCGTAGTCAGTCCTGTAGTGCAGCCCTCCAACCTCGACGAAGCCGTTCAGGCTGTCAATCTTCAGCTCAATGTCGTAATGTATCTTGTTATAGAATGCCTTTTCCTTTTCATCAAGCTTCCTGAAACTGAACTTATTTCCAGGAATTCCAAGAATGTCCAGATAAAACTGCTGAATCTTGGCCAGGTGATAAACATAGAATTTCGGCTCCTTAACATCAGAGCACTTGACATCTTTGCCATTGATGATCAGCTTGTAATCCTTAACCTCATTGAAATTAACATCCAGATTTCCATCCTCAAAAAATATCTGAAGCTCAGCCTGCGTGAACTCCCTCATCCTGAAAAAACCCTGCCTAGGATTTATTTCATTTCTAAATGCTTTTCCAATAACAGCCAGCCCCAACGGCAATCTCTCTCTCAAGGCCATAAACTCTTTTTTGAAAGCCACATATGGACTTTGTGCAGTTTCTGGTCTTAAGTACATTATTTCATCTTTGGAAACTCCAACCTTAACATCAAACATCATATTGAAATTTCTAACTTTTCCTTTCTCTTCAATAGGATCATGAAAATGTTCCAGATGCCCTGATTTCTTAAAAACTTCCTCCGCCATTAGTGAGGTGTCTTCAATCTCAAAATAGTTGTCATTTAATTTAAGAAAATAATTCCTCCACAAATTTTCAAATTTATGTTTCATAACTGTGCCTAAATGGCCATAAGTCCAGAATCCGGCTTTTGCACCATAAATCTCGCCGGATGGAAAAAAGAAACCTCTTTTTGTTGCTATATTTTGTATATCTTCCGCTTTACTCATTCATTTTGGTAAATCTTCCAAATTTATAATGTTTTTGCCTTCAATTCTGTTGCATGCAGTGTTTATCCAGTAATCCATCTGGAAGTTCTCAAGCTCATTTTCATCAACTTCGTTACAGACAAAAACAGGATATCCTAATTTTAATGCTAATTGTAATTTCTCCTGCCCTGGCTTTGTGGAAACTATAACTCCAATTTTTTTAGACATTAGAAATTTAGCCTGCTTTCCCTTGAT
>JAGVZK010000007.1 GCA_018302685.1 Candidatus Woesearchaeota archaeon
AGAGGTCCTCCGGAATTTCCAGGGTTAAGTGCAGCGTCCGTCTGTATGTATTCAGCAGGGGAGTTTTCTATCCCCCTATGCACGGCAGAAACTATCCCCTCAGTGACTGAAAATGACAGCCCAAGGGGGTTTCCTATCGCAATTACTTTCTCGCCTATCCTGACATTGTCAGAATCATCAAATTCAAGATAATCATAAGATCCGGAAATTTTGAGGAGTGCAATGTCAATATATGGATTGTAACCTATTATGGTAAGCTGTTTTGGATTATGAGCGGAAGTCAATGCATCTGCATATTCTGCCCCTTCTATCACATGATAATTCGTCACAAGGTAGCCGTCGCTTGTTATGATGAATCCAGTTCCCTGCGACATATCAGTTCTTATTGTCACGACGGATTCAACAACGCTCTCAATTATTCCGGAGAAGTCAGCGGAAGTTTCGGCCTTTATTGAACTTATCTCATCCTTGAAGCTTGATTCTGTCTCTGCCAGTTTTTCCTGGGTTGATATTATTGAATCTGAGAGCTCATTTATTGAAGACTGTGTTTCTTCATTCTTCAATTTAAAATCCTCATTCAAATCCTGAATGTCCTGGGAAGTCTTAAGTATATTTTCCTTGTTCTTGTTGGAGTTTGTTATAATGTATGAAAACATGACTATTTGGATTACAAAGAGGGAAATTATCAGATAAATTATTTTTCTCTGGTCCATTTTTATTTACAGGTTCCCGGATTGCATAAGCATTCAGATTCTTCTTCGCAGCTGCATGATTCATTCGTGCACAGTTCGGGATTATCGCACGAGGTGTCATCTCCCAGTATTTCTGAATATATGCAGAATGCCCCATCACTTTCAGGACCGTAGCAATTTCCATATTTAACATAATTAACCAATCCAGTAATGCTGAAAAATAAGCTTGCTACAAGAAGTATTACCGTAATTGTTGACATCAGCTGGAAGTTCTTGTAGAAGAAAATCCCTATTTTCGGGGACTTCTTTAGAATTTTGCCGGTAAGCTCGGATTTTATTCTCTCATCCAGCCTTGATCTGCATTTTCTGAAGGTTACTGTTCTTCCAAGGCATTCCAGTGCATCCTTTGCAAGAATCCTGTACTTCACTGAGAATATCCCCAATATTAGAAATATTGGAAGAGCTATGAAGCATAGTACCATAATTATTTTTGAGGATTATTTGTTTATTAATCTTTTCAAAAGTTAAATTTAAATATATTGAACTTAACCAGATGCATAATGAAAAATAAAAAGGATGGATTGTGGAAAGGGGGCTATTTTGCCGAAACTCTTGATTCTGAAGGTATGAAAGAAAAAATGAAAACATTTCATATGAATCATGATGAAAAGATGGATTCAACTGCAAAAAATGCAATAAGAACATAAAAATTCCAATTTTTTTAAGCAGAGAAAATCAGTTCAAAAGCCTTGTTGAAATGAGGCAATGGGCAATTAAAAAAATAACGGAAAACCCAAGAAAGATAAAAGTCAACAAAGTGTATAAAAATGATGAAATATTGAAAATGGGTGATAATGAATATTTGTTAAGAATAGATTTTATGAAAAAATCAGGAAGTTCAGCAAAGATAAATGGAAATGAAATACACTTAATGATATCAGATAGCTTGCCTGAAGAAGTTAAAAATAAGCATATTTCTTGCTTAATAAGCAAAATTATCGCCTCAAAAAAACTTTCGCAGCTCAAAGAAAAAATTGATGAATTAAACAAGAAATATTTTAATAAAAAAATAAATAAAATCTTTTTCAAAAATCATAAATCAAAGTGGGGTAGTTGCTCATCTAATAACAATATTAACATTTCAACAAGATTATTATTTGCTCCTGAACCTGTTATGGACTATGTCTGCATTCATGAGCTTGCGCATTTAGTTGAAAAAAACCATTCTGGAAAATTCTGGAATTTAGTTGAAAAAGCCATGCCTGATTATAAGGATAAGATAAAATGGTTGAGGGATAATGGGGATAACTGCAATTTTTAAAAGAAAGATTTAAAAAAGGTATTCTATAGAAGTACGTTAGCGGAGTGGGGCAGAAATCAGATCTTATCTGTTAGTCCAATCAGGAGTGCCCACTGGGCTCATAACCCAGGGGTCGCTGGTTCAAATCCAGCCTCCGCTACATTTATATCATAATTTATTGATGAATGGCTATTCTCGTAAAGAATTCTGAATAAATTTAACTCCCGCCCTAAATCACAGCATGACCCTGTGGTTGTAGTCATATTACCAATTGCCACCACAATTTCAATTTTCAGATAACCTTACTAATTGTCATTATTGAATTTTACTAAATAATATGGCGTGTAGCCCAGCCATTCTCATGGCTAGAATTAAAGATAATAAAGATTAATTTAAAAATTTACTTGTTTGTTTCCTGTGGAAAAAATTTTGCGACAGCTACCCTGCCATCGGAGCTAGAGTTATCAAGACTCCTGTCCCAGCCCCAATCAGAACTCAAATGCAAGGACCAGTTCAGGCAGATCCTGTCAAGACCTCCGTGGTTTTGTTAGAACATAAAAATTTATATTCATTGTTATTTGTTCAACAGAAATGAAATTAAAAAATCCCTTTGTGCTTGCGCCAATGGCCAATTACTCTGATCTGGCTTTCAGGCTACTATGCAGGAGATGTGGAGCCTCTTTGGCATATACGGAGCAGGTTTCTGCAATAGCACTGTCAAAGGAAAACAGGAAAACGCTCAATATGATAAAAACATGCGAAGAAGACAGCCCAATTTCACTGCAGTTGAGCGGGAGGGACAAAAACATTCTACTTGATGTTATTAAAAAACATGAAAAGAACTATGATTATATTGACCTAAATTTTGGATGCCCCTCCAAGAAAATCGTAAAGTGTGGTTACGGTTCCGCATTATTGAAGGAAAAGGAATACATCAAGGAATTGCTTGAGCATCTGTCGTCAAATATGAAGAAGCCATTGACAGTTAAGATGAGATCTGGATTCAAGCAGAATGAGTCTCTTGAATTGGTTAAGATTATGGAAGACTATGTTGATGCCATAGCAGTACATGCAAGGACAAGAGAGCAGGGGTACAGCGGGAAAGCCGACTGGGGTATAATAAGGGAGATAAAGGAAAATGTTTCAGTTCCCGTGATAGGAAACGGGGACATTGAAAGCCCGGAAAAGGCCTTTGAAATGCTTAACCTCACAAAGTGCGATTATGTCATGATTGGAAGGGCTGCTCAGGGGAATCCATTTATATTTGAGCAGTGCAATGACTATTTTAATGAAAGAGAATACCAAAAATATGATCTGAAGGAGAAGAAGGGGGTATTTTTTGAATATCATGGCCTTCTTAAAAAATTTGATTTACTCAATCTTGGGCTGTTTAAAGGGCAGGCACTGGAATTTTTCAAAGGGTATAATGGAAGCAAGGAAATAAAAACTAGAATAGTTACTTCAAAGAATACTGATGAGATTATAGAAATAGTTAAAAGATTTTAGGTGCATGTATTTTCATGGTTTACCTCAATAGTTCAAGAATATATGATCATAAACGGTTAACAGGTGTGAGATTTGAATTTTGGCGTGCAGAGGACGACTCATCCAAAATCAGTCTTGAAGCCATGGTGAGTCAATCCGAAGTAAATCTTAAACATCCTAGAGGACGCATCCACGCAGGAATCGAAATCTCATTTACACAAAAATCGCGTGAATCTTCCAGAAATTATATCATCATTGTAGGATATGATGAAAATAAAGAACCATATGTAAAAGAAGGGAAGAAATTCATTCCAATTTTCCTTAAGATATTCAAAAACGAAGTCTTTGAATTTCAGGGGCCAGAGGGGAAATATTATGATTTATTTTCCAATGCTGTTGACTGCTTAAGAGAAAAACAGAATGATTAGATTTATTAATTCTTGCGCATTTCAATTGGAATGAAACTGGTCTGCGGAATTGATGAGGCCGGCAGAGGCCCAGTCATTGGTCCATTGGTAATAGCTGGTGTGGCCGTAAATAAGGATGGGCTAAATAAATTAAAAGAGATTGGTGTCAAAGATTCTAAATTATTGCCCCACAGCAAGAGGATT
This sequence comes from Candidatus Woesearchaeota archaeon, assembly GCA_018302685.1. Lineage (GTDB taxonomy): Archaea > Nanobdellota > Nanobdellia > SCGC-AAA011-G17 > GW2011-AR20 > JAGVZK01. The sequence continues at coordinate 4,089 of JAGVZK010000007.1, forward strand.
GAATTGAGCGGGAAGATAAAGGAAATTGCAGAGTCCTATGAAATTTTGATTGTTGAGCCAAAAGAGATTGATGACGCTGTCGATGGCAATAATGAACTTAATCTTAACTGGCTTGAGGGAATCAAGTCGGCAGAGATAATAAACAAGCTGAATCCTGAAAAGGTTATTCTTGACTGCCCCAGCCCGAACACGGGAAAATACAAGGAATTTGTGAGGAAATATATTAACAACAGGAAGATTGAGATAATTGCAGAGCATAAAGCCGATGTAAATTTCAGCGTGGTATCGGCTGCTTCAATACTTGCCAAGGTTGTAAGGGAGGATGAGATGGACAAGCTGAAAAAGAAGTACGGGAACATTGGCCCTGGTTATACCTCCAACGAAATTACTCAAAAATTCATAAAAGAGAATTTTGACAAGCATCCCGAGATATTCAGGAAGAGCTGGAGCACTTTTAAAAACGCCAAAATAACAAAAGAGCAGAAAAGCCTGAGTGATTTTTGATTAGTTCTTCAACGGCAATAGATAGGAATAAATTATTTTTGTACATGTGTACTTTTAAAGCAAACTTAACAGAATCTAAAGAACAAACATTTATATACTGGCTAAAAATATATTTTTAACATAGAGCATTGACGAGAGAGCACTTGTGTTAACATTTTGCTTTTTCTTAAGGGTGCTTGAAGGAGTAGAAATGAAATTTGAAGATTTTAAACTAAGTAAGGATACTTTGTTATCCATTAAAAGACTGGGCTTTGACAGCCCGACGCAGATTCAGGAGACATCAATACCGTACATCCTGGAGGGAAAGGACGTTATAGGGGAATCTGCAACAGGTTCCGGAAAAACGCTTGCATTCGGTGCAGGAGTGATAGAAAGAGTAGTTTCGGGAAAGGGATTACAGGCTTTGATATTGACGCCAACGAGAGAGCTGGCAGAGCAGGTGAAGGAGTCCCTGACAAAAATATCATACCATAAAAAACTCAGCATAATTGCCGTTTATGGCGGCGTTGCAATAGAACCCCAGATAAAGAGCCTGACAAAGTCCGAAGTTGTGGTTGCAACTCCTGGAAGATTTCTGGATCACCTTGAAAGAAGAACTATAAACACTTCCAAGATTAATCTTTTGGTCCTGGACGAGGCTGACAGGATGTTTGACATGGGATTCATGGATGATGTTGAAAAGATTATCCAGACATGCCCAAAGGATAGGCAGACTTTGTTTTTCTCAGCTACAATATCACCGCGCATAAAGAAGCTGGCAGGCAAATATATGAAGGATTTCATTGAAGCGTCTGCAAAAAAGCACGTTGACCCAAGCAAGATGAAGCAGGTTTACTATGATCTCCCAAGAAACATGAAATTATCATTGCTGGTTCATCTTCTAAAAAATAAAAAGCCAGGATTGGCAATGGTGTTCTGCAACACTAGAAGCAACACAAACTTTGTTTCGCAGAACCTTAAGAAAAATGGAATAAAGGCAATTGCAATACATGGAGGCCTTGCACAGAACAAGAGGACAAGGACTCTTCAGCTTTTTAATGATGCAAAGATTGACGTTCTTGTATGCACTGATGTTGCTGCAAGAGGTTTGCACATTGACAATGTCTCTCAGGTTTTCAACTATGAAATTCCAAGAGACCCAAACGATTACGTCCATAGGATAGGAAGAACTGCAAGAGCCGGTGAAGAGGGCGAAGTGATTAACATCATCTGCGGCGGGCAGGATTATGACAGCTTTTCAAGTGTCTTAAGCACTTATAGGTCATTCAAGATACAGAAAATGGAAAGGCCTTATCTTCCGAGGATTATTCCGGTAAAAGTCGAGGAAGAGAAAAGAGGTTTCAGAGGCGGTTCTGGAAGGCGCCCCATACAGAGGCCGAGATTTTCTGAAAGAGGAGGATCAAGAAACAGCAAGTTTCACAGGCCCCCGCGCCAGAGATAAATCTTGGTGAAGATTGATTAAAAATTCCGAGTTCTCAATATTTAGACTAGGACAAAGAACCAGAATCCGAATCCAATTACTCTTAGCTCGGCTGAAATGATCCCACCAACTTTTTAGCCTTTTTTAAGTTTATCTTATAACTCTCTTAAATATTCAAAGAAATCAGGCAGGAATTTCTTAAACTCTTGTCTAATAGCTCAAGCAATAATTTTTCTTCTTCCTGTAAGATTAGATTTATGTGATTAATAAATGAGAGGTTTTGTATGTATTTTCCGAATAGTACCGTATTTCTTCAGTTCATTTGATGTAATAAATTTCTCTTCAATTAGATTTAATTTTTTAACTAATAATGCGTATTTCATTCTATATCATAATGTTTATATACCTAATTTATTAAAATTCTAGCAAGGAGGTATTGATTATGAGGAATTATAAGGACTATTTTTATTTGGTGTTTAGGGTTCTGGTCGGCTTGGGTTTCATGCTTCACGGAGGCCAGAAGTTATTTGGGATTTTTGGAAGCAGGGGAGCAGTTGATGTCTTCAGCCTGATGGGCTTGGCAGGAATCATTGAATTCTTCGGCGGATTGCTGATAATTTTCGGTCTATTCACAGCTGTAGTTGCTGCAGTGTCTGCTGTTGAGATGATTGTTGCACTGATAATGGCTCACTTTCCGGGGGGGATTAATCCTCTGACAAACGGCGGAGAGCCTGCAATGCTCTACTTTGCTGCATTTTTGGCAGTAATGGCTTATGGCCCTGGAAGAATAAGCCTGGACAGAGTTCTTTTCAGTAAGAAGAAAGGTAAATAAATTCTTCTTTTCTTTTCTTTTATATGCCAAAGAGATTGATTGTAATAGGAGGTGGTTTTGCCGGCTCCAAAATAGCAAAAAAACTTCAGAATAGCTTTCATGTTACATTGATTGACAGAAAGAATTATTTTGAGTTTACCCCTGGAATTTTAAAGTCCATAGTTTACCCAAATAAGGTTGATAATATTCAAATCCTTCACAAAAATTATCTGAGGAATTCCAATGTCATTGTTGAAAGCGTGAAAAAGATAAATGACAGTGAAGTGATACTTGAAAACAATAAAAAATTGGAGTATGATCTTCTTGTGATTGCCTCTGGCTCCAGATACAATAAGCCAATAAAGGATATGTTGGCAGTATCAAGCGTGAGAAAGGAGGAAATATCCAAGTATCATGAAAAGCTGAAAGATTCAGGCAGCGTGCTCATAGTCGGAGGCGGGATTGTTGGCGTCGAGATAGCAGCCGAGATTGTCAGCAGATACAGAAAAAAAATAGTGCTTGTTCATTCATATAGCAGGCTCATCCGGAGAAACAGCAGGGAAGCTTCAAGGTATGCGAGAAAATTCCTTGAAAGAAAAGGAGTGAAGCTCATGCTCGGTGAAAGATTTGTTTCCGAGAAGGAAGGATATTTCATGACAGACAGGGGAAATTCGCTAAAGAGCGATATGATCATCCTATGCACGGGAATAACCCCCAATTCAGAGTTCGTTGATTCAAAATTCTTAGATGATAAAGGATTTGTCAGTGTCGATGAAAATCTCAAGGTAAGAGATAATTGGTTTTGCTGTGGGGACACCGCTGCGATAGACGAGGAAAAAACTGCTCAGGGCGCTGAAAAACAGGCCGATACTGTGATTTACAACATCTTAAACCATGAAAAAATGAGAAAATACGCCCCTCAAAAAAGGCCGGTGGTAATAAGCCTTGGAAAATACAGCGGGATACTTGAATACAAGGGTTTGGTAATTACTGGAATGATTCCAAGGATTATGAAAAGCATCATAGAACTTAAGACAATGATTAGTAAAAAACTTTAAAAATATCCAAATAAGCCTAATCCCATGACTAGTATTCAGAAACTGAAGTTATATGGCTTTAAGTCCTTCCCAAAAGCAACTGAGATTTCTTTTCCACGTGGCTATTCGAGCATCATAGGCCCAAATGGATCGGGAAAATCGAATATAATGGATGCTTTTTGTTTTGTCTTCGGCAAAGGCTCTGCAAAGGGAATGAGGGCCGAGAAATCCGCCAACTTGGTTTACAACGGGGGGAAGGTAGGCAAGCCGATGAATGAGGCCGAAGTCAGCATATGGTTTGATAATTCAAAGAAAACATTTCCATTGAGCGAGAAATCAGTCAAAGTTACAAGGGTCGTGAAGCAGAATGGAAATTCTATATACAGGATAAATGACAAGCTCATGAAAAGGCAGGAGGTTGTTGAGCTTCTCAATGCAGGAAGGATTGATCCCGACGGCCACAACATAATTCTTCAGGGAGACATTGTAAGGTTTATGGAGCTGAAGCCGGAGCAGAGAAGAGAAGTCATGGAGGAAGTCGCCGGCATTTCAGTCTACGACGATAAGAAAAGGAAAGCGCTTAGTGAGCTTGACAAGGTTGACATAAAATTGAAAGAGGTGAACATAATCCTTACAGAGAGGCAGTCCCATCTGAGAGAGCTGAAAAAAGAAAGGGATCAGGCATTAAGATACAGGGAGATCGAGGGTGATATAAAATCAAACAAGGCGACATACATAGATTACTCAATAAGGACTAAGAATGAGCTAAGGGGTGATGTTGAGAAAAAAATCAAGGAGCAGAAAGACAATATTTCCAAGATAAATTCGAGCATAGAGGAACTGAAGAATTTAATTAGGGAAAAGAAGGAAGAGATAAAAAAAATCAATTCTGAAATTGAGAGAAGAGGTGAGAAGGAGCAGCTTGCGCTTCATAAGGAAGTTGAGAACCTCAAGACTGACCTTGTCAGGAAGAGCTCAAGGATTGAAGTGTGCAAAAATGAGATTGAAAAGATTAGTTCAAGAAAACTGCAGCTGAGAAAGGACTTTGATGATATTGAAGACAAGGTAAAGGATCTCAAGAAGACTATTGACAAATATGAAAAGGACAAGAATAATTTTGAAGCCGAGCTCAAGAAGACCGAGGTTGAGCTTGATAAGTTGAGGAAAAAGTACAATATTTCAGATTCAAACAACCTAAGGGACAGGTTAATCAAGCTTAATTCCGACAAGAATGAGCTGCTCAGGGAGAAGGACAGGATTGAATACAGGCTGAGCCAGTTTTCCGACGATGATATCAAGGACGGGGACAAGCTAAAATCAAAATTCAAGGATATAACCAAGGAGCTTGAGAACTGCCTCAGGAATGATGATAAATACCTTGGCGAACTCAGCAGGTTAAGGAAGAATTTAGTTGGAAAGAATGAAGAGCTGGCAAAGCTGAACATCCAGGACTCAAGTTATAAACAAGTGACGCTTGATTCATTGAGCATAAAGAGGATTATGGACGCAGGAATCGGCGGGGTCTATGACATTGTTTCTGAGCTTGGAAAAGTAAACAAAAAGTATTCAATGGCCCTCGAGGTTGCTGCTGGCGCAAGAATGAAAAGCGTAGTAGTTGAGGATGATAAGGTAGCCCAGAGATGCATAAATTTTCTCAAAGAGAATAAGCTTGGGGTCACGGCATTCCTTCCTTTAAACAAGATTAAGGGAAATTCCAAGGCAGCTAACTACGAAGTTTCAGGCCTTCATGGAAGGGCAATCGACCTTATTAAATTTGATCTTAAATTTCAGAACGTGTTTGAATATGTCTTGGGGAACACTTTGGTCGTCGATGACATAGACACCGCAAGAAAGATAGGCATAGGAAACAACAGGATGGTGACGTTGGCAGGGGATTTGATTGAAGTGAGCGGGGCGATGATGGGGGGCTACAGGAAAAGCGCCGGCTACAGGTTCAAGGAAGTTGACTTCAATGACAGGATAGGAAAGCTGAGTGGTGAGATTTCTGAAATAAAAAATAAAGTAGATGAGTTTGAAAACCTTAAAGTAAACAATGACAATAGAATCTATGACCTCAAGAAGGAAAAAGGGGACCTTGAAGGCCAGCTGATCAGAATCAACAAATTGACTGACCATGGGGAAGACAAGGTATCGGCGAAGGATTTGGAAAGGATCAATTCTTCCCTGGCAAAGCTGGAGAAGGAGATTGAAGCCTGCAGCAAGAGCCTTGGAGATTTCAAGGAGGCAAATGTCGATTCTGTAAGGGATCTCGAGGAAAAGAGAAGCGGCATAAAGGAAAAAATAATCAAGATCGAGTCTGAGGTTAAGAATTTCGCAATGAACATAAGCTCCATACTAATTCCTGAAAGGGAGAAGATAATTTCAATCATAAAAAATCATGACAAGGAAGTTCATTTATTCAGCGAGGAGATTGAATCTTTGAACAACAACGCCAAGTCAATCAATCTTGGGCTCAAGGAAAAGGAGAAAAAGGAGAAAGAATTTTATTCCGAATTCAGGAACCTGTTCAACCAGAGAAACAAGATCACTGAATTGATCCAGAGCAGAGAGAACAGTCTTGTGAGAGAAGAAGAGAGGATAAAGGGCTTTGAAAACAGGATTAATTCATTCAATCTTGACCGGGCAAAGCTTGTCGCTGAAATCGACGGCCTTGAAAAGGAGTTTGAGCCCTACAAGAATGAGAAGATAAAGAAGAACGTTGATTTTGGAAAGCTGAAGTACGAGATTGACAGGCTTGAAAAGGAATTCAGCAATCTGGGGAATGTCAACCTCAGGGCCCTCGAGATTTATGAGCAGATAGAGGAGGAGTTCAAGAAGCTCATGGACAAGTCTGACAAGCTGAAGATTGAAAGGGAGGATGTCTTGGAGCTGATAAACGAGGTTGAAGTTAAGAAAAAGGACCTTTTCCTTCAGGTGTTTGATGTTGTTTCAAAGAAGTTCAGCGAGAATTTTGATTCGCTCTCCGACAAGGGGAAGGCTGTGATGGATGTTGAAAACAGGGAAAATCCGCTCAATGGCGGCGTTGACATGAAGGTTAAGTTAACGGGCTCAAGGTATCTTGACATCAAGGGCCTCAGCGGAGGGGAAAAGACACTGGCTGCTCTTGCTTTCATATTTGCAATACAGGAATTCACTCCTGCTCCATTTTACCTGTTGGACGAAGTTGATGCCGCTCTTGACAAGCACAATTCAGAAAAGTTAAGCAAACTTATCAAGCAGTATTCAAACAGGGCCCAGTATATTGTGATAAGCCACAACGATGCTGTTATAACAGAAGCTGACCAGATATATGGGATAAGCATGCAACAGGGTATTTCAAAGATAATTGGGTTGAAATTGTAATCCTCCAAGCAAAATCTATCGGGTTTAAAATCACTTGAAAAAATATGAAATCTGGCTTTTTGATTTGCAGAGATTTTGATTTTGTGAATCGATAATTTACAAGATTATTTCTTTTGGATAAGTCGATTAATTTCTTCTTCCAATATTCAACTTTCTTATCGATTATCTGTTTAGTGTCCATTCTGTTATCTCCTCTTGCCAATCTCCTTTTGAAATTTATCTCTTATTTCATTAACCTTTTTCTCGTTTAATTTTATAATAACGGATTTACACCTAACTAAAAATTCAGGAACTTTCTGAATCATTTTATTATATTGTTCATCTGGAACAGTTCTATCGATATAATATTGAGAATCAACTCTGGCTTTTAATGAGTCCTCTGTAAGATTTAATTCACTTTCCTCAAAAAACTCGTTTAGAAATCTTTTTGCAAATTCAATAGTGCAGGAATGAATTTCACATTTTACGCCCAATTTCATCAAGACAGCGTATAATGAGAAATAGATTGTGTAGTATGCTGTTGAGATTTTCCAATCTTTGATTATGTTTACCCTCATTGATTCAAGAGCCTCTTCAGCTTTCTTGATATAAGCGCTTGCTAAATCTGAATTTGGTTCAATTAAACCTAATCCTTCTTTTTTTCCTGCACACCATTTTATTTTATCCATTTTTGAATACCCTCTGTATAAATTGTTCTACATTTAGAAAAACCACATGATTTTTTAAAACTTCTTTTAGAAGAATATCTTTTGTCAGATTCTTCTCAAATATTTTCAGAGGATAACATTTAATGCTTATTTCTATACCCAAATTTTTTGAGACTTTTTTTATTTCGTCATTGTTGTAACTTCCTACAATAAAAATATCCAAATCAGAGCCTTCTTTTTCTAATCCTTTAACATAACTTCCAAAAATTATGCCAATTCCTTTAATGTGAGGAGTGATCTTTTCTATTATTTCTTTAATTAAAAGTTTTTTTTCTAAAAATGCAATCGCTTTATATTGTTCTACGAAAGCAAGATACCGTTTAGTGAACTCGCTTGGATTTAATTTAAATGTCTTAATCTTACCCTTAGTTTTTGATTCTATAATTCCTTTATCTTCCAAATCCTCAAGAATAAGCTGTGATGTTCTTGGACTAATTTTCAGTAATTTTTCAACTTCCCGAACATAATATTCTCTGTTAAAATCGTTCGTAAATAGAGATAATACCTGCAAGGTATTTTCTGTAAATTTTATCTTTTTATACATATGTATGATTAATAATACAATTCTATATAAAGCTTTTGGTAGCCCAGAAAATGACAAACAACGCCCCTAAATGTTCTTTTCAGAAAAGAACGAAAACGAGACGCCACTTCTATCTTCTTTTTTTAGAATCCTATAGGCAAGAATCCCCGCCCCTATGGAAGCAGGAGCAAATAAAACCCACGCCAGCCTTACAATCGTTGGATCAATGTTGAAATATTCCGCAAAACCTCCGCAAACACCTCCAATCATTTTATCCTTAGATAACCTGTAAATTCTTTTCACTTTCTTCATAAGAAATGAGAGAATTATCCATTTAAAAATTTATTTTTTCTTTCTCTTTCTCTTCGGTTTTTCTTCCTCTTCTTCAAAGAAATCAACTATTGCCTTCCAGTACTTGATTATAAGAATCGCAATTAAGATTATTATCAACCCTCCAAGTATGTAAACCTTGTATGAGCCTGCATAACCCACTGCCATGAAGCCGTAATTCTTTATGTAATTGAACCATCCATACTGCATCTGGGTCCATATCAAAGCAAGTATGATGACTATTCCAAGGGCCCATCTCCCGATTCTCAGCGGCTTCTCATCGTCTTTTTTAGGCTCTTCTTCCAATTCTTCATCAAAGTCCTCATCAAAGTCCTCAGCCTCATCCTTGCCCTTTGATTTTGGAGGCAGGGCAATAAGGGCAACAATAACAATAACCGCTATTATCAAAATGTAAATCCAGTAGCCCTTCACAATTTCATAAGCTCTGTTTACAAAGCTGGTTTGATTTGCCTCTTCAGTTTCCTGAGGAGCTTCAACAGATTCCTCGCTCGTATTTTCATCCTGTTGATCCTGATTAACCTGAACAGGCCTTGAAAAGATGCTGTTCCATAGTGAAACAAAGAAATTTTCTATCTTCTGCAGAAATGTCACTTGTCCCGACCTTGCTATATTCATCTCATTCACGTCAATGTTTATTGTCTTCGATGAAATAACAACGTTGTCAAGTGAAATGTCAATGTTTGCAAGATAGCTTCCTGGATTGACATTCAATGAGGGAGCCGCATACAAGTAGACTGTCTCCGATGACTTTGGATTTACTTCTATTATTGAAGGATTCAGCTGGGAAAAAGAAGCTGCATTCCCTGTAAGGCTTATCTGATAGAGTATCTTCTCGTTCGCATCATTGGCTATGGTTATCGGCAGTGTTGCCGAAGAATCCTGATTCACGTCAAGGTCTTTGGCCGATATCCTTGTCAGATAGCAGTTCTGGTTGTCAAGGACGTCAATTCTTATTTTGTCCTCTGACGACACCGCTGATGAATCAAGCGCGATTGCCCTTACATAAACATCATAAGAGTTGATTTCCAGATTCTGAGGGTTTATAACAAGATTCAGATTTAATTCCTCATTCGGCTGCAGCTTGACATTGTACTTGTCAAGTCCCGCCCATTCCTCAGAGGTCTGAAGGTTATATTCCTTTTCAAACAATCCTGTATTCTTCATGTAAACTGGAGTCTGGATATTATTGCAGATTGATGCCGATTTCTCAATTATGTCAATGAAAATGCCGTGGCACTTGTTTACCTCAACATTGAATTCTTTCTCAAATCCATTCACATCAAGATTGATTCTGAAATTTCCCTCAACCCCATATGGAGGGGAAAAAACAACGCTGACAGCCTGCTCCTCATTCTGATTCAGTGTGAATGTATTAAGGTCAAGATTGGCCCATTCAGGGGCATCAATTGAAAGGGAATAGTCAAACTCCCTCACTCCTGTGTTTTTGATGATAAATGATATTGAATCCTGTGAATTCTCGCACATGCTCGTAAAATCCTTTTCTGATGTGACTGTGAATTCATAGCACGAGCTTACCCCAAGATTGGATGTTATTTCAGAAACAACATGCTCATTTGAAGCGGACAACGTGATTTCATAGTCCCCAACCTGATTGTTCTGATTTACATTCACCTGTATGTTCTTTGCCTCGCCTGGATTCAATGCTATCAGGCTCTGAGGCGTTGAAACAAAATAAGGCCCATTCAGGTTCAGTTCAAGGGTCTCCTGATAATCTGCAAGATTTTCTATCTGATAGTTGAACTGCGTTATGTCATTCAGGCATATCGACTTCGACGCTTCTCCAACAAGCCTTATGTCATGGCAGCTGTTGACATTTATGACGAAGGGTATTGTCTTCGTCTCCTGATTGTTTGATGCATATAGGTTAAGGGAATAAACTCCTGGGTTTACATTTGAATTAGGGGTTGCATAAACATAAACTGCCCTTCCTTCATTATCCAGCGAAAATGACTGCGGAACTGCAACGCTCCACGACGATGCCGAGCCGTCAAGATTCATGCTGAAGTCTCCCGATCCAAAAACATTTGCAACGAATAGAACTGTATCCCCTTGGCACGCCGTCCTCTCTACGCCCGGCGATGTCAATTCAAAGGCGTCAACCAAGGACAGGGCCATCAGGAACGCAAAAATTATCGTTATCTTTTTATTATTCAATACTAACAACCCCCTTTTGTTATTTTTAGAGAGTTAATTCTATTTATAAGCATTGTTGTTGAGAAAAATAGAAATTAAAGAAAAATAAAAAATGGTTAATAGTAGCTTTCGCCTGAAGGCTCTTCACCGTTGTTTTTCTTGGACATTCTGGTCGCTGCAAGTATAATCCCAAGGATTACAAGGATTATAAGCAATACCAAAAATCCTATTGCCAAGCCGTTCAATACATTTCCCCACTCACTGCTTTTCTTTCCAGTGCTCAGGTCAACATTGAATGTCTTGACAGCCTGTCCATTCTGCAGCACTTTTATTGTGAATGTTTTCTGCCCTTCTTCCTTTGGTGAAACATACACATACATCTCTGCTTCTGAGCCTGCATCAACGTTTACAACTTCAGGATCAACCCTGGAGTTTGCAAAACTTCCCAATCCGGAAACCTGTGCTGTAAGGTCAGCTGAATTGCCTCCAAGATTTGCAACGCTTATTGTGTATACTGTTCCCTGTCCGAATTCAACATTCTTTGAAAGCTGGTCAACGCTTATGACAAGTTCCTCTGGCTGCTGTCCACCCTGAACAACAACCTGATATGTTTCAGTTATTGAATCATGCCCTCTGTTGTAGGAAACTTCAACAATCAAGTCATATATTCCTGGCAGGGCATTGTTCAAGTTAAGGTACAATGCGTCTGAGGATGCGGAAGTCTCTTCATCATCCCCGTTTTCCTCGAGATTTGATGCTAATTCATCTATGTATGTTATCTGTTCAATTCCCAGCTGCGGAACGGAAGCCGAAACTCTTACATCTTCCTCCTTGCTGTCCCCCATGTTCTCAACTCTTACAGTCACGAACAATGGCTGATCACTCTGGACATTTAATCCAGGTGTGAAAAATACATCCTGTATGCTTAAAAGGTGCCTTCCCGCTTCAACCTTTAAATCAAATTCAGCTTCAACGTCATCATTCCTGTCATACGCCTTTAATCTCAAAGTGTATACTTCATTATTCTGCATGTCAGTTGGAAGCTCTAATCTCAACATCTGAACCCTTGTAACTCCCTCATCAAGGTCAAACATGTCGGAAGTTTCTTCAATATCATCATACTCATAACCGCCGATCTCTGCCTTTAATCTCATGTCATTCACGCTGTTATTGGCAAATATCTCAGCTCTTATGCTTAATGTCTCTCCTCTCTCAACATATAATACTGGATTCTCCATGCTGTTCAAGTCCATGTCGACGCCATTAACATCAACATCAACGATTTCAAAATCTGCAGCGCTTGCAAATCCTGCGAGCATAACTAGCAACAGCAATCCTAAAATTGCACCGAATATTTTTTTCATTTTTGTTAACCCCCTGTTAATATTACATATGATTGTAATGTAGTTATTTTAAAGTAAATAAATGTTTATAAACTTTTTGGTAGTTAAATTACATCTATCGTTCTGTATAAAATGTCATGGTAATCGCTGCTCACAGCTTCTATTTTGTAGGTGTAATGTCCGCTTGAAGGCCTGTCCATCATTATATAGTTGAACTTACCCTGAGCCAGATCCAGGCTGAATGATTCCTCTTTAAAGTCGCCGTTGTTCATGTTGAACACTCTTACCATAATGGATTCCCTCTGATTACCAAGATTTTTTATCAAGGGATAAATGTATATATATTTGTCGTCGTATCTGATAAATGTGTTCGACAGTGTGAACTTATGCACCTCATTAACTTTATCATCAGGATTGTCAAAGTAGTCATCAGTCACAGCCAGAACGTATTCCTGTGTATCTGAATACCTTCCATCATAGACTCTCAAATTAATCAAAAATGTCCCTGCAGCATTCGGAGTCCATGTCACCAACCCATTGCCATCTATGTGCATCCCGTGCGGGGAGTGTAATAATGAATACACGAATGCAGGATTCTGATCCATATCCTCAACTTCCAATTGGTACTGGTATAATTCGTTGAGCCTTCCAAATCTGTTTGGCCCTGACACTATCATCGGAGCATGCCTGTTTTCAGGAGCATCATACTGCCCAAGGTTCTCCACATTAAAATTGACCGTTTCGCTGTCTGAAGCCAGTGCTGCATCTATTGCAGTAAGCCTCAATGAATATGCTCCATTGTTAATACTTTCTGTGTTGAAATTTATCCTGTCAATCACGTTCTGACCTTCATATATTGTGTGCCAATTGAAATTAAACAGCCCAAAGAGCCTCTTTGAATACTCCAATCTTATGAAAATCTGCTCTGAGCTGTCTTCAAAGTCATCAACACTCCACCTGATCGTATGAATCCCCTCAATCCATTGGCTGTCATATGGGGATAGTATCTGGGACGTTGGAACCTCATTGTACTCATTCACTTGAAATGTAGTGAATGTTCTTGTCCCGCTTCTCGCTGAATCTTCGTTATCAGTTACAAAAACATACCATGAATATTTTAAACCAGTATCTAAATCCAGGCTGCAGGCAGTTGACAGGATATTAGTGCATGAATCTACTCTTTTCTCATTCAGATAAACAGTGTGAAATAATTCATCACCGTCCGCATCCTGGCTGCTCCATTCCAAGGTCAAATGAGATGGAATATTCTGTGCATTACTGCTGGGATAAACCAGATTAATTGTTGGCGCATTATTCTGCTGCCTGTTATCTACTGTGAAGGGGCCTTCAATGTAAAAATTCCCCCACGTATTTGAATTATCATAGGCTCTTGCCCTGACATACATCAAGTTGTTGTACTCAACTGATTCCGAATTGAATGAAAATGAAAATCCATCTGCAGGAGTTGTGTCTGTATAATATCCAACCTGATCATCTTCATCCTCAAACACACTGAACTCAACCCTTATAACTTGCCCATCATCATCCCGGGCATCCGCCTGAAAATTTATAACCCCTGACTCTACAGGATTATATCCAGAGATATCATTTATGTAAGGAGGAATATTTCCTTGCTGCGATGCTGTTGTAAATGTTCTTTGACTGCTTACCACAGTACTTGTTCCATCGTTTGCTGAAACCTTCCAATTATATATCGTGTTAAAATTTAAATCTGAAACTGTATAAGTTTCCAGGAAGGTGTCGTATGTTTCCCATATAGGTTCAGTTTGCTTTTTTAAATATAGAATATATGATATATCATCCCCGTCTGCATCCTCTCCATTCCATATAAATTGGACAGTTGTCGGAACATCTATTGCATTATTTAATGGCGATGTCAAAGTGACTGTTGGAGCGTTATTTACCTGTTCATTAATGTTAAGTATCAGCATTGCATATCCCACATCGCCGGAATTATCCTCAGCTGATATAAATATCCTATGCTCTCCTGGCTCATTGTAGTCAGAAGGCACCACAGTATAAGTTCTTACTAAAAAACTATTTGAATTTTGATTGTCCGCATAATTATGGATTATTTGCCCCCCTGGATTCCTTAAAACGACATCATAAGTTATTGGATAGCTGTCTGAAGCAATTACAGCATCAAAGTCTATTGACTCTCCAAAGTTTATTGTCGCCTCTGTCATCTGGCCTTCAAAGAATCCCTGGACATTTATTGCAGCAGAGACCGAGCCCATCAGTAGTAAAAATGCAAATAAAAAGATTACTTGACTCTTCATTTTCATCTCCCTGTTCTCTGCACTGTTTTTGTTGGAAGTCCGTAGATGACTCTAAATCCGTATTCAACCTTCTTGTCTGCCCCTAACCCTAAAACTCCCATTAATCCAAGGTTTCCATATCTTGTATTTGCTGTCAATCCAACTCTCGCATCTATGCCCCCAAAGTAATTTACTTCTCTTGACTCTCTTGTTTCTGAACTTGAGTAAACATTTTCCCCCACAATTATTTGAGGATCTGTGGCAGTAGTTAGGTCTGTCGTCTTCTTAGAAAATCTAAATCCAAAGCCTAAACTAAGAATTGTCCTGTTAGAAAATTCCTTAACCCTACTAACCACTCCCGCTACTACATCTTGAATCTCGGAACTTGAGGAATAATTGATTAACGTCTGAGACGAATAAATTCCGTCATGCTGTACGTCTTTAATTTCGGAAGACCTCTTTACCCGTGTATTATCTAATCCAAACTCTCCAAATACTCCCACTCCCTTATACAACTTCTTCAGCATTAAACCAGTCATAAACCGACTATCATCTCCTGTAAATTCTATCCCCCCTAACACACCAATCACCCAAGGATTTCCGGATACAACCTTTTCTTCTAAACTGGGTTCTGAGCTTCCTTGATGTAAACTATCTAAAGTCATTGGCAACGTATCTATCAAGGTTACTTCAATTGGAGATGGAACATTGATTCCTCTAGCAACTGCCTCTTCTATAATTGCGGAAAGAGGGATCTGAACAGTACGATTTTCCCCATCTGTTTGAATCACCTTTCCATCATAAAGCGGTGTTCGATCATCAAATGTTATCAGGCTTGAATCCGCAGATTCATTTGTCTCCCTTAAATAATCATATAAAATCTCTTTCATTGCGCCTTCACTGACGTTTGGAAGAATATGTCTAAAAATATCTAAAAATGTTGCAGGGTACGATGTATTTGTAATTGTACGTGTATCTGTTGTATGAGCTATTCTTCCAAAGCCTTCAACAGTATTTGGCCTGCTGACAGTTATCTTCTTAGTTTCAGGCATAATTCTGAGAGAATAAACAGGGTTTTCATTATCTCTCTTAAGATCTTCAACCTTTATTATGGAATGAATAGTATCTGACCCTACTAAATATTTTAAAAAAGCATCAGCAAATTCCTCTTGTGAACCAAAATACCGTGCCGTATCTTGTTGCGTAGTGTCCACCATCTGAATCTGTGGAGCTTGAACTGCTGAATCACCACCAACTGAAACTAAAAAAAATGGAAACATCTTCTTGAACCCCCTATGTATTTTATATTTGTCCTGTGTAAAAACTTATAAACCTTTCGTAAAGACACCATTTTAAAATAGTTAAAATAAATGAAAATTTTACTATTCACTTGCCCCTTTAACATCCCTAAATCTCATAATATCAGAAATTTTAGTTCCTGCTCTTACTTCCAGGCCTTTTGCTTTCATCTGCCTAACAACTTCTTCAGTAAAAGCTACGCTATCCCCTATTAGTTGTCCATCCATATCAGTCATAATATAACTATTTGGACCAAGAACATTAAAAATCTGATGTTCCCCCCCATCGGCTAAAACTTCCATATTTGAAAGAGATTCGACCCCTTTATCAAAACCTAAATGGAATATTCTTGTAGAATCCGGACCTGGAATTACATGCCCTACATCGTATCCCTTATGATATGCAGAGTTATAAGTCATTAATGATCCTATCAAAACTCCCACAACTGAACTCGAAATCATAAGATAACCTACTCCCATTTTTTTATTCATCATATTTTCGTCCCCCACATTGTTCATTAAAACATAAATTAAAAGAAGCACAATGTGAAAATTATTTAAACCTTTCGCAAAAATACCATTTTAAAATGGGGACAGAGGGATTTGAACCCCCATCAACCGGTTTCTTCCAAAGTCTGGAGCCGATCACACTAGCCTGGTTGTGCTATGCCCCCTATAAAGAACTCCTTAATTCCTATTTTTATAAAATTATCTGAAGCCTTCCAGCCTTATTACATCAGCAATTTCTTCAGTTGAAATGGCACATCCTCTCAGCCTTAAGCCCCAGAGAATTCCTTCAAGAATTTCCTTTCTTGGATTCGCGAGGTATTTAGTCTCATACTGTTTGAACAGCCCAAGCTCAAAGGCTACAACCATTATTTCAGCAGATCTCAATATCTGGACATTCCTGATTTCAGATTTAAAGGCAGCAAGATTCTTTCCGTCAATCTTGATCTGGGCGTCAAACTTTCTTTCAAGGAGGAGGGACAATTTCTTCGGGTCTTCAACCAATAGCCTCATCGTCCTTTCATCAACTATATAGACTGCATTCAGTGTGATTGCCAGGACAAGGGATTCGACTTCAGCCTTGTCAAGGATTTTAAGGGGATTTCCATTGGAGGAATATATATTGTTGCAAATTTCCAGCAGCTGCATTGCCTTCTTCTCCATATCAAGATTGGCAAACAATTTCAGGACATTCTGCTGCAGCAGTTCAGACATCATTATGGCTTCAAGCTTAAATTTGTTTGAATGGATTGGATTGTCAAGAATTTCCTTCTTGACCGATTCAGTGATGAAAAATTTCCCATCAAATCTTGATTTCAATTCCCCAAGCTTGTCAAACAGATTGTTCGTTGCCAGCGAAATTAGCGATGAGCTATCAAAAACCATATCAGTCATTTTTGAACAGCCTCCTGGCCAGCTTTAATCTTTGGTCTTCCTTTAATGTGAGCCCTTCCTTTACATCAGCTATTCCTGTCTTCCCTATGTACTCAGACAGCTCCCATTGATTAATCCCTAATAGATGGGCCGTTCTACCAAGGGAGATTCCATGCTCATGAAGCCTTGAGCCTCTTGCCACCTGAGAGCTGTACAAAGCATCCTGAATGTAATTCTTGAGCTTGCTGTCGAGCTTGTCAATCACATCAAGCACATTCTTGAGGTTTTTTTCAAAAGCATCAAAGCTGTTGTTCTGAAGTGCAAACAGGGCGCCCTTTATCGAGTTTATTGCTGTCTCGCTGAAAAGGTTCCACGTTGGATATTTTCTGTAGTCTGACCTCTCGTATATCTTGGAGAAAGAATAAGTAATCACAGCCACCATTATTAAATTTTCATCCTGAAACAGCGAGGATGAATTTATTACCTTGTTTGACAGGTCTCTGAGTTTTTTAGTATTGTCAGATTTTATCGCATCAAGGGAGCCGTTCAAGACATCTACGATCTCATTTCTTATCTCAGGCTTCATAATATTGGTAATCTCATTTTGTATTTAAAGTTTTATATTTTCGGTTAGCTAAACAGTTACATATTCTTTTACCATTAAATTAAATCTCTGTTTTTCTTTATAAAAACCATTTAATTTGTATCTCAAGCCCCCATCTGCAGTCTCCTGATGGACAAAAGATCTGCCTTCCTTATCAAATCTGTAAGTTGAAATCCCGATTGAATTCATTTTTTCATAAATTTCATCAACCTCTTTACCTAAATTATAAAACATAGAATTCAGCATTCCCACCCTGTCCAACACCCCAAAGTCATTTGAAACAATTGCTAAAGGGGAATTACAATTGTCCATTATTAAAAATGCGGCAGCGACTAGGGCATCATCCGCGCATAATTTAATCTGCACCCCCTTATGATTATATGTATTATAAAGGCTATTTACTAACTTCTTCAAAAGCTCATACTTGCCATATCTTACACTGTCCCTCGGGAAGAATGATCCATCAAAAAATGAGGCATATTCCCCCTCAAAATTAAGCAGCCTGTCTTCTAATATTTTTATTCTTAGGGATAGGGATTGTTTGGATGTTCTACAAAAACCATAAAGAAAATTTATGTCTTCCTGACTAATACTAGTGTCTGATCTTGTAATAACCTGATTTCCCATCATATTTCCTATTTTCATTAGAAATTTCATTTTATTCCGAAATATGAGTACTAGGCGAGATGACTCATCTATCACTTCCGGTACTGTCATAATCGTTTCATAATCCTTGATGTAACTAGACAATCCTTCAAAATATTCTGACAGATGATTAAAACTATCACGGCTGAATTTAAAGTTATTAAGAACATTCCCTTCCAGCAGACTGTTTAACATATCTGAATTCGGGAAATTTGTCAGAATGTTTGTGTCCACAAAAACTATTTTTTTTCGCGCAATCTGGTCAAATCCCTTCAAAAAATTATTCTTCATATTACGGATATTTTCGTCATCCATAAGTAAAGTCTATTAATAGCAATTTATAAAAATTCATGTTTTCAAATATGTATATGAAATACAAGTACCTTGAGCACACGGCAGACATAAAATTCCAGGCATTCGGCAAGAGTCTGGAAGAGGCATTCTCAAACTCAGCATATGCAATGATTAACATAATATGCGAAAGGGAAGTAAAAAGCAAAATAAAAAAGAAAATCAAAATCAGTGGAATCGATTCAAATGCCATTCTTTACAAGTTTCTCGAGGAGATTATTTTTTTGTTGAATACGGAAAACTTTCTGTTGTCTAAAGTCTCAGGCATAACCATAAAAGGGAATGAACTTAAAGCTGAATTATCTGGGGACGATTTGAATAATTATGAACTTGAATTAGATGTTAAAGCCGTGACTTACAACGAAATGTTTATAAAAAAGGAAAAAGGCGAATTTACTATACAGGTGGTTCTTGACATATAAGATGACAGAGATAAAAAAAATAAAAGAGAATGTATGGGAAATCCTGAAGGAAGGGAACATGCTTGTTCCCGGAAGAATATTTGCTTCTGATAAATTGATGGAAAACATAAAAAATGACAAGACTTTAGAGCAGGTTAAAAATGTCTCTTGTTTATCGGGAATTAAAAGCCATTCTTTTGCAATGCCTGACAGCCATCAAGGATATGGATTCAGCATTGGAGGCGTGGCAGCATTTGATTTAAACAAAGGAATAATTTCACCTGGCGGAGTCGGCTACGATATAAATTGCGGCGTTCGAGTCCTTACAAGCAACATAAAGATAGATGATTTTCTAAAAAAAAGAACTGAAATACTTGAAAGGTTATACATAAACATCCCTTCAGGCGTAGGAAAAGGGGCAAAGATAAGAATTGACAAGAAAGAGCTTAGAGAGATCTGTGAAAATGGGGTAGATTGGTGCATTGAAAATGGGTATGCAACTGAAGAAGATAAGGAGAGGACTGAAGAGTACGGCCATATGAAAGGCGCTGATTTCAACTCCGTGAGCGATAGGGCAACAAAAAGGGGCATGCCTCAACTTGGAAGCCTTGGTGCAGGAAATCATTTCTTGGAAGTCCAGAAAGTGGAAGAAATATTTGATGAAAAGATTGCAGAATCATTCGGAGTTGACAAGGATAATATCTTAATCATGCTTCACTGCGGCTCAAGAGGATTTGGACATCAGATTGCTTCTGATTATATTCAGTCAATGGAGGAAAAATATGGCTTTGAAAATCTGCCTGATAGGGAATTAATCTGTGCTCCGTTTAAATCTGAATTAGGGCAAAATTATTACAAAGCAATGTGTTGTGCGGTTAACTATGCATTTTGCAACAGACAAATGATAACTCATTGGATAAGAGAAACCTTCAAAGAATTTTTCCCAGATTCTGAACTGAGAATGATCTACGATGTTGCTCACAACATAGCAAAAATCGAAGAGCATAAGATAAATAATAAAACTGAGGAGGTATGCATCCACAGGAAGGGCGCTACAAGATCATTCGGCCCAGGAAGAAAGGAAATCCCGGACGTTTACAGAAAAATCGGACAGCCGGTTTTGATTCCTGGCTCAATGGGGACGTTTTCCTATATCCTTGTTGGAACAAGCAAGGCAGAGGAAATAAGTTTCGGCTCAACTGCTCATGGGGCGGGAAGAGTAATGTCAAGACATGGAGCTTTAAGGGAATTCAAAGGAGAGGAAATTAAAAAACAGCTTGAAAAGCAGGATATTAAAATTAAGGCAGGAGGGTGGAAATCAATAGCAGAGGAGGCTCCAGGAGTTTATAAGGATATCAATGAAGTCGTGAAAGTAAGCCATGAACTTGGCATAGGAAATCTAGTTGTTAAGCTGAAGCCCTTGGCGGTTATGAAAGGTTAAAAATTAAATTTACATTTCTCTCTTTTCAAGTTCTGATATTAAATCCAGTTAATTTTACACAAAAGTCAAAATTTTTAAATTAACAAATATGTTCTAATCCATGAAAAACAAGAGAAAAGAGTTTTTTAAGTTTGGAATGATTGTTTTAATAACAATAATAATCACAAGAATCTTTGTTTTGCTCTTTCCTTACAAGTCATGGTACTTGTTCGGGCAGGAAATACATCATTTTTTCAATGGGGTCGTCCTTGTCCTGATAGCTTCATTGTCAAGGTTTTTCTCAAGGAACGAAGACCTCCATAAGTTTGATCTTTATCTCTTTGGCATTGGGACAGGGCTGATATTTGATGAATTTGCCTTTGTTTTGTTTAATGTTGACAATGCAAACTATTTTTCAGGATTTTCAATTTACAGCATATTGATATTCGTTTTTGTCTTGATAACAATTTATTACCTGATATTTTTATCCCTTGTATTCCTCTCCAACAAGCTGTCAAAAAAGAAGTAACGCCTTCATTATAGAAATAATTAAAAAGGTTAAAATTTTTAGTTTGACATGGTATTTAAGAGGTTGATGAGATTTTTTTCTAGGCTGTTCAAAGGCAAGAAGACAGTCAAGCTGGGATTCTATGGTCCTGTAAATGCCGGCAAATCATCGTTGGCGAACAGGATTTCAAAGGATTTTACAGGGGAGGAGGAGTTTCACGTTTCCAAGATACCCCATGAGACAAGGGAAATCCAGGTCAAGGAAAAAGTCACGATAAAAAGAGGGAAGAGAGAGCTTGACTTTAATCTGATTGACACTCCTGGAATTGCTACAAAAATAGATTATACTGATTTCATAAGGTATGGCCTGAAGGAAAAAGAGGCAAAAGATAGGGCAAAGGAAGCAACGCAGGGTGTTATTGAAGCTATAAAATGGCTTGAGAACGTCGACTGCGTGTTGGTAGTCCTCGATGCAGCTGAAAATCCATATAATCAGGTTAACATAACAATAATAGGGAACCTTGCAGCAAGGAAAGTTCCTGTTTTAATAGTCGCAAACAAGATTGACTTGAAGAAAGCAAATATCAGAAGAATGAAGTCAGCATTCCCGCAATATAAGGTTATTGGAGTGTCAGCTCTGAAAGGAAAGGGAATGGATGAATTTTATGAGGAATTATTCAATTTGGTGAGAAGATGAAGGAGAACATAACAATACAGTTTATTCCGCACTCAGAATTGGCCAGTGTAAACTCTGAAAATAAGCTGAAAAAAATTCTGAAGATCGTGAAGGAGAACAAGATAGTCATAATAGAGGGGAAATTAAAGGCCGATGAAGAGGCAAAGCTGATTGAAAATACGATGAAGCAGATTGACAAGAGCTTCAAGGGAATAGAGATTGCAAGCTTTGAAGAAGCTGCAAACTTTGACTTTTTTTATAAGATCAAATCCGGGCTCGCCAGGATGCTGCTTGGAGACAAATTCGGGCTGAGCATAATAGGCCCTGCAACCCTTGTGAAAGAGATAAAGAGAGATCCAAGCAAGATTGAATTGATGGTTAATAGATAAATCACTCAATCTCGCATGATGTCAGCCACTCTTCCTTGAATATGTCATGGATTAATCTGTTTACGTTTTCTCTGCTTCCCTCAACGATGTACGTCAGCGTCAGGAAGTGGTCTTTCTTGTTTGCCCCCACATATAGAAGCTTATGGCTCTTCGTATATTTGATTATGTAGTCAGTCACAGTTCTCTGGCTCATTTTATTCGAAGATATGACAATTTTCTTCTTGTAGGAGCCAATTCCCTTCCTTTCAAGGTAGCTGTCAAACAGTATCACGACCCACACCAAGGAATATGCAATCATGCCGATGTAATACTCTCCTATCCCAAAGACCAGCCCAAAAATTGCAAAAAGCCATATGGCAGATGCAGTCGTAAAGCCGAAAACCTTATCAGTGTTTTTTATCAACGCTCCGGCACCCAGAAAACCTATGCCTGTAATCGTTGCAGCAAGAAGGGATATGCTGTCACTGACATTGTACTTCGTCGTTACTATCCCTACTACGCACGCTCCCAAGGCGACAAAGATGAATGTTCCAAAACCAACTGGTTTGTGGGATCTCTGCCTCTCAAGCCCGAATGCAAGCGATAGTATGAATACAAGGAGTATTTTCAGCAGAACTGTAAGGTCTATCATGAAGGAATTCCTAATCGCAATCTGTTTTTAATCCTTGCCGTGGACTACAAAGTGGTGAAATGCATGTGATTTGAAGAAATGAAAGTTAAATACTTTTTTGAGTATTAAGAATATTAATTTGAGAATAGTAAAATAATAAATTTTAAATACCATTCCAGGGCTAATGTCACTTCCCTATCAATAATATAAGGCCTGTGATTTTCAAGATAAGTATCCATGACAGTAGGAACCTTCATTTCAAAAACATATGCCCCTCTTAACTTTGAATCTGAGTGGAATTTTTTTCAATTTCTTTGTTTATTTTAGCAAGTTTTTTATAATCCAATATCTTCTGATTATCATGCCACACCAATGCGTGCGATGCGGAGAATTTTACGATGATGGATCGAGGGAGATATTGGAAGGATGCAAGTGCGGCTCAAGATTTTTTTTCTTTGTAAAGAAAACAGATATTGAAAGGGCTAAAAACCTCACAGTAAACCTCAACGAGCAGGACAGGAAGCAGATAGAGGCTGATGTGAAGGATATGATTGGGGATTTGCTTGATGACAAGCCGGTCATACTTGATCTGGAAAATGTGAGGATTCTGAAGCCGGGGCAGTATGAAATTTCCCTGATTGATATCTTCAAGGGAAAGCCGTTGGTTTACAAGCTTGAAGATGGGAAATACATAATAGATATAGTGAGCACTTTCGAAAGCAGAAAATAGTGAGCTGTAAAGTAAACGTCTGGAATTTTGAACAAAAAAATTAAGGTTTCTTTACAACCAGTTTACTTTCTTTAATTTCGGCTTCTAATTCCTGCCCTTCTTTCCACTTTAATTCTTCTACTATATTTGGCGGTATAACTAAAACCCACTTAGCATATTCAACATCTCTGACTTTTCTAGAAAGTTGTTTTTGCAGTTTCATAATCTAAAGTAGAATTGACTTATATTTAAACTTTTAGGTACCAACTTTAGAGTAGTTAATTAGGTACCGAAAAATATATAAAGAATAGGTACCTAATATACCATATGAAAACAAATATCAAGTGTAAGCATTGTAAAAGTCAGAATTTCCGAAGAGAAGGAACTAGAAAAACAGAATATCGAGGGAAAATTCAAAAATATTATTGTAAAGACTGCCAT